>DATNQE010000516.1:0-2132 GCA_036702895.1 Trichocoleus sp.
GTCAGCTCAACTACCAAGAGCACGGTTCGCTGTCGGTGATGAATGAAGTGCTCAATGGCTTTGGCGGCAGGCTCTTTAACGAAGTGCGATCGCGCCAGGGCCTAGCCTATGTCGTCTACGCCTACTGGTCGCCCCGCTGGGACTATCCGGGCCTGTTTATCGGCGGCGGTCAGACCCGCTCCGATGCCACGGTGCCGTTTGTCCAGTCGGTGAAGTCCGAGATTGCCCGCATTCGTTCGACTCCGATTACCGAAGCCGAGCTAGCGCGAGCTAAAGACGCAGTGCTCAACAGCTTTGTCTTTAACTTCCAAGATCCGGCGCAGACCCTGTCTCGTCTGATTCGCTACGAGTACTACGGCTACCCCTCTGACTTCGTCTTCCGCTTCCAGCGCGACGTGGAAAACACCACGATTGCCGACATCCAGGCCGCTGCGCAGAAGTATCTCGACCCAAATCGGTTAGTCACGCTGGTCGTGGGCAACCCCCAGGCGATCCAGCCCTCTCTGGAAGCCCTCTCCCCCGATACCACCGTGACCACCATCGACATCACCATCCCCCGGCCAGGGGCCTAATTGCGGCTGGCTTTCATGAGTTCTGCTGTTCCTGTCGTGCGTTTAGGGACAGCAGAATTTCTTGGTGCTTTCTGCGACTAATCGGGTATCGCCAGGCAAACCAGAGACTAGCTGCCAGCAGCAGGGCTGGAATTGGCCCCAATAGCAGGCGCACGGCCCATAGCGCAGCGGCAGGCTGTTGAGCTGCTTGGGCGCTAAAGCCCGTCCACTCCAGAACCTGACCGGAGAGGAAAAGTGCGATCGCAAGCCCCAGCTTCTGCAAAAACACCACAGCGCTAAAGTACAACCCCTCCCGCCGCTGCCCGGTGTGCAGCTCATCGAGGTCAATCACATCAGGCAGCATGGCAAACGGCGCCAGGTAAAGGGTCGATACGCCAATGCCCACCCCCACGGCTAGCGCATACATCCAGCTCACCTGAGCGGGCTGCACCGTCACCAGACAGAGCAAACACACAATGCTGATCGGCGCTCCCAGCAGAAAGAGGGTGCGCTTCTCGGCCCGATGCCCCAGCCAGCTCCACCCAACCATTGCCACCAAAGCTGTGCTTTGTACCGCCAGCGCCATCTGGGCGAAGTGAGTCTCTGGCAGCCCCATCCAGCTATCCACGAAATAAGGCAACATCGCTGCGGTTACCTGAACCCCCATCCAGGCAAACAGGTACAGTCCCAGCACCTGCCGAAAAGCCTGGTTTTGCACCAGGCTGTGCAGTTGAGTGGCTAAAGGCACGGGCGGAGGGGAGGTGCGCTCCAACCGCAGAGATTCTACCTGCCAGTAGCGACGGTAGGTGCCCATAACGCAGACGGCAATGGCGACCACAGCGACTCCGCTAGAGATCAAGCCCAAAATGAGATATTGCTGCCTGGGCTGACTCACCTGGGCAAAGACGATTTGGGCCAGCACCAGAGCCGCCAGACTGCCGCCAATGCTAAAGCCTGCCTTGATGCCCATCAGGCTGGTGCGCTCGTCGTAATCTGGGGTTAGCTCTGCCGCCAACGCTGTAAAGGGCAGCTGCACAGCGGTAAACGCTACGTAAATCGCCAGAGAGAGCAGCCCGTAGTAGAGAAATAGACTGCTTTGCCGCTCTAGCGGAGGGACCACCCACAGCAAAGTGCAGCAAAGCGCCAGCGGAATAGCCCCGTAGACCATCCAGGGGTAGCGGCGACCCAAGCGGGAACGGGTGCGGTCGCTCAGCCATCCCACAATCGGATCGTTAATGGCATCCCACACCCGGCCCAACAGCAAAATACTGCCTGCTAAAGCGGGGCTCAAGCCGACAACCGAGGTAAAGAAATACAGGAGAAAAAACGCCGCCAGGCTAACGGGCACTGCCCCAGCCAGTTCTCCCATCCCGTAGGCCAACTTCACCTTCAGGGGCAGCGGCGTTAGGGCCATAGGAGCATTTAGCAGTGAGCCTTCAAAACTGCCCAGCTTAAAGTTGAAGGTGCAGCTTTGAGACCCGGTGTAAAGCTTTGATTGATGCGGATGAAAGGACTTGAACCTTCACTCCCGAAAGAACTAGAACCTAAATCTAGCGCGTCTACCAATTCCGCCACATCCGC
>DATNQE010000086.1:0-7531 GCA_036702895.1 Trichocoleus sp.
TCTCCTCCATCGCCCGCATTCTAGACTTGGTAGAAAACGCCAGTAGCAAGAAAGCGACAACCGAAAAATTCATCACCCGCTTTGCCCAGCGCTACACGCCCGTGGTCGTGATTCTTTCACTGGCCGTTGCGCTATTGCCGCCCCTGCTGATTCCAGGCGCGACCCATGCACAGTGGGTTTACCGGGCGCTGGTGCTGCTGGTGATTTCCTGCCCCTGCGGCCTGGTCATTAGCATTCCGCTGGGCTACTTTGGCGGCATTGGAGGGGCTGCCAAACGCGGCATTTTGGTCAAAGGCTCCACGTTTTTAGATACCCTGGCCGCAGTTAAGACCGTCGTGTTTGATAAGACAGGAACTCTGACAAAAGGGGTCTTCAACGTCAGCGAAATTATCCCTGACAACGGCTTTACCTCCACTGAGCTACTGGCGCTCGCCGCTCAGGTCGAGGCCCACTCCACCCATCCTGTCGCTCAGTCGATTCGGGCCGCTTACGGGCAGGCGGTGGATGAGTCCCAAGTGCAGGACTACGTTGAGATTGCGGGACATGGCGTTCAGGCGGTCGTTAACGGGCGTGTTGTCATTGCCGGTAACGATCGCCTGCTGCACCGAGAAGGCATTCAACATCCTGTCTGCGCTGTCGATGGAACTGTTGTGCATGTAGCCGTCGATGGCCGGTACGCCGGACGCATCATCATTGCCGATGAACTGAAGGCGGATGCTGCCCAGGCCGTTCATGCCTTGAAAAACAGCGGCATTCAAAGGACCTGGATGCTCACCGGGGACAACGAGGCGGCAGCGCGCAGCATTGCCCAACGAGTTGGGTTAGATGGCTTTGTGGCGGAACTCCTGCCAGAGGGCAAGGTTGAGGCAATTGAAAGCATTCTGGCTCAGGAGCCCAAGGGCGGCAGAGTCGCGTTTGTCGGCGATGGCATTAACGATGCCCCGGTGCTGGCAAGGGCGGATGTGGGCATTGCCATGGGCGCTTTAGGGTCAGATGCCGCCATCGAAACAGCAGATGTGGTGCTGATGACGGATGCGCCGGCCAAAGTGGCAGAAGCCATTCACCTGGGGCGGAGAACACTGCGCATTGTCTGGCAGAACATCATTTTTGCCATGGCGATTAAGGGGGTATTTATTGCCCTGGGTATTTTTGGCGTTGCCACTATGTGGGAAGCAGTTTTTGCCGATATGGGAGTCGCGCTGATCGCCATTTTGAACGCCATGCGAGTGCTGAGGTGAAGCTCTCTACGGGTTTGCTCCTTCTACCTGCACTTAGGCCACCTCGCTAATGTGCCTGCCGAGGGACGTTTGAGCGATTCAATCTTGGTCAAAAACCGTGGCGTACATGCGGTCACCGCCAGCTGCCCCTGCTTTTGCACCACAGCCCAGATAGCAGCTCCTGCTGAATCGGCCTGCTGTCTGCCATCACCGTTTCCCCCTGCAAAATCTGTCCGTAGCAGTGCAGCAGCGGCGCAATTCGTTCCTCTTGGCTGCAGATGCGATCGCACCTCCAGGGCTGTTCACCCAGGGTGTGCTAACCAGATTCTAGCCCTCAATCTTGCAAGGAAGCTGATGAGTAAAATCTAGCCCTGTTGGGGACTCTAGAGATTGACCCTACTCTGCGCTGCTTTATTTAAGAGGTGGCTCTATGCTGCAATCTCACGACGCCCGTCCCTTTGTTTACCGTGACCACATCTGCTGGGCAGAGCGTATGCTTCCAGGGGATGGCTGGACCGGAGTATCCGTCTTTAAGGGCAAACCGACCTGGACCTCAGTGAGCTATCCAAGCTCGGCAGAAGCCATCGCCGCCGTTAAAACAGAGGTCGACCACCATACTGCGGTTTCTGCTGCGGCTCCGAAAGAGGTTTTGCAGAAGACCTGGCAAAACGGACTGTTTGACCTATAGCGGTCAATGAATTGATTAGGACAAAGGGGTGTAGGGGCTGCGCCCCTAGCTGGGGGCGCAGCCCCCACACCCTTACTGCTCTCAAACGTCCTAACTGGCTCGATGCTGGCACATAGCCAAAACAGAATTTTTAGTATCGATGTCGCATCGTAGACTCGCGTTGGGGCGATCTCAACCCTGCCTCAAATCAGTCAGCTAGAACCAACCGGCTGACCTGAATCTGATAGCGACTACTGCCCGCACTACCAAGCTCTCTGGTACTGCACGGGGTAAATATGCCCGTCTACCTTAAGCGCTTTAGCGGCTCCATGCGCCCAGTAGGGATCGCGCAGCAGTTCTCTTCCCAGCAGCACCACATCGGCCTGCCCGGTGCGAAGAATGTGGTCGGCCTGTTCTGGCGAGGTAATCATACCGACAGCCGCCGTGGCAATTTCGGCCTCTCGTCGAATGCGATCGCAAAAAGGCACCTGATATCCCGGTCCTGTGGGTACTCGCACCCCAGAAACCAGCCCTCCTGATGAGCAATCAACGACATCGACTCCCAAAGTTGCCAGCTTTTGGCTTAGCAATACACTTTGGTCAATATCCCAACCGCCCTCAGCCCAATCGGTTGCTGAAATGCGAACCCACAGCGGGCAGCTATCAGGAATTGTGGCTCTAACAGCCTGTGCAACTTCAGCTAAGAGCCGAATTCGATTGTCAAAACTCCCTCCGTACTCATCATCGCGCTGATTGCTAAGCGGAGAGAGAAATTCATGCAGCAAATACCCGTGGGCAGCATGGATCTCAAACACCTGAAACCCAGCCTCTTGCGCTCGTTTAGCAGCATTAACAAATGACTGCTTTACCTGCTCAATACCCTTTAAGTCGAGCGCCTCAGGGGTAGGGCTGTCCTCATTAAACGGGACCGCACTGGGCGCAAAAACAGGACGCCAACCGCCTTGGTCTGTCGCTAACGGCCTGCCGCCCTCCCAAGGTTTTGCACAGCTTGCCTTTCGCCCCGCATGAGCCAGCTGTATTCCGGGAACTGCGCCTGCTCCCTTCACCAAAGCCGTAATTTTTGAGAGCATCTCAATATGGTCATCCGACCAAATGCCCAGATCGGCTGGCGTAATTCTGCCTTCAGGCTCTACTGCCGCGGCTTCTGTAAATACCAGACCCACCCCTCCAACCGCCCGGCTCACTAAATGAACCAGATGCCATTCATGGGCAAATCCATCTCGACTCGAATACTGGCACATAGGCGACATGCCAATTCGATTTCGAAAGGTCACGCTCCGCATGGATAAAGGTTGAAAAAGGCTAGTCATGAGGCTGCGCTGCTTGCAGGTTAAGACATTGCTTTAGGCTAACGTCTACAAGCGGGAAGTTGGGGCCACCCAACGGCGGAAGCAGCCCCTGGCTAAACCCATCAGTCAATGCAGCCCGGTTATTGCTTGGAGTTCTCTCAGGGAAGGCAGCAGGCCAAAGCGATCGCAAAAGTCCCAGTCCTACAGCTACTCGCTGACCGACAGAAAAGCTATGGGAACACGATGCGAATTTACGGCCTGAGCGCTACCCGTCAAACGCCTGCCTTAGAAATTCCACAATTTCCGCCCAGGCGGCATCGGTGGCAACCGGGTCATAGCGATAGCCGTCATCCCGCATGAAAGTGTGATTCGCCTCGTACAGCAAACTCTTGTGCTGTATTCCCGCCTGATCAAGCGCGGTCAAAATCTTTTCTCTTCCATCGGGCGGCACGTGCGGGTCTAGCGTCCCAAAAATAGTCAGCACTGGCCCCTTCATCTCACTAACTCGATCGATCGTATCGGCCACTCCCCGGCCCAACTTACCGTTGTGGATTCCCGTTGGATAGCAGCACACAGCGGCTCTTACCTCCGGCTGCAGGGCGGCTCGAAAGGCTAAATGGCCCCCAATACAAAAGCCCATTGTGCCAATCTGGTCGGGAGCAGCTCCGCTCTCTGCCTTGAGCCAATCTAAGATGGCGCGAGCATCTGCATCGTAGTGAGCAATCTCAGTACGTCTAGCCGCATCGTTGCCGCGCAGCCGGCCTAAATCGTCAGGTGCGATCGCAGTGCCAATAGGCTCTAGCCGGTGAAAAATCTCGGGCGCGGCTACCACATAGCCATACCCCGCTAGCCGGTCTGCCAGCAGGGTAATCGGTCTGCCAAGCTGATAGATGTCGGAGTAAAACAAAATGCCAGGGTACTGCCCCTCCGGCTCTGGAGAGGCAACATAAACCCGCATCAGGCTGTCATCGACCGTCAATCCAACGTTGTGCCGCTTGACCTGCATGGGCTTGCTCCTCGGAGATAGGTCACGCCGAGATTATAGAGGCCAGGCCGTTAGAAGCGAGAGTGAGCCCCTCAGCATGACTATGCTCTATTGGGTGCTAAGTGTGGGTACTAAGTGCGATCGCGCCAGCCAGTTTGGTCAAAGCAGCCCAGATGCAGCAGTCAAGCCTTCGCTAGCTGAGTTGGCGAACCTCCATTCGCAACCTGTTTTGGCCCTACTAGCCGTCGATTAAAGCCAGTATGTCTTCTAGCAAGATAGGTTTGTCATGCTGACCAACGGCCCTAGGCGTCTCCCACGAAAGGACCTCAAGCCCTGCCAACACGTCCCGCTCCCAGATAACAGCTCCTTCCTGAGAAACCCGAATCCACTGACCGTCAAAGCTCACGTCTACCCGGGGGCGAAAAATCCCATTCGCAATGTCAATACCCATAAACCGAAGTTGGTCTGGGCCATAGGAGCTTAGGGGATGGGAATCGCCCGAGAGCAGATTGGCATCAAACTGAGGATGACCAAACTCCTCCCTGAACTCAGTGCGTAGCTCTGGGCACTCCATGGGATGGCACCAGCCCATCTTGTCTAGCACCTGCAGCCCCCATGCTCTAGCGCCAAACTCATTGGGCGTCGGATCAAGTTCATAGAGCCAGACAAAATTAGGCGACAGCTGCTGCTCTGAGCCGTCAAACCAGCGCACAGTAGGCCCCGTCTCCCAGCACATCACCTCCTCAGCATCAGGAATGGAGTTCAACGGCATTGCGGGGGCATAGGGCGCAATCCTCGTCAGGTAGCGCTGCAGGTAGCTATCAGGCTTCACGGCCCAGTGGGAGAGCTCATGGAGGGTAGTTGCCCAGTTGTCGCCTGCGCGGAGCCACTGGGGCAGCGCCACCCCAATCTGCTCCGCCAGCTCAAAAACGTCATTCACAGTAGGAACAGTCTTCACAACAACCTCCAGGCGCAAAAATGCGGTTAAAGGTCAAAATTTTGCCATGGAACGGGAAAATGAGAACCAGCAAGATACAAAGCGATACCTATGATGGGAAGCCGCCTTCGACAGGCTATTTACGCTAGCCTCACTGTTCTCGGGTTCATCTGGACAAACTACTATCTAGTGCAGTTCACCATTGCAACCAAGGGGGAGTTCACTCCCGCCAACCTGCTCAATTTTGACATTGCTGCTTTCATTGACCAGGTGTGGGCCAATCCTGCTTCCAGCTTTATTGGAGTGGATGTCTCAATTGGAGCCCTGTGCGCCATTACTTTGATTGCGGCTGAAGGACGACGGCTCAAGATGCGCTTCTGGGGAATCTACATTGCCCTCATTTTTGCCGTCTCTTTCGCGTTTGCTGTGCCGCTGTTTCTATGGGTGCGGGAGCGAAAGCTTGCTGAAGAGCCAGGCTTAGCCGCAAGAGACAGTAAAGCTGCCTAAAGCGGCCATTCCTAGGCTGTCAGGAATAAGGACTTTATAGCGCCAGCACGAGCCGAGATCGATACTAGGTCCTAACGCGCTGTCGATCTCAAAACTTCGATGTAGCGGGCAATCGCGTGGTCTTTAACGCGAGCCGAGACGAAGTTTAAACTAAATCGCTGCCCAATTCGAAGTTCGCTATTGACATGTTGATAGCCCCCTTGCCACCAGCGGGGCAATTCGGCAACAATATCCATCCCGTGGACAAACCGGTAGCTGTTGGGAACGCGGCGATTAAACGACTCTGTAAATCCATCGTTACCCACCTTTGGGGAACCAAAGGTATAGGCTTCTATTGTTTGCAGCTTGTCTGAAAAGTTGTACTGAATATCAACGGCACAAAGGGTTGCCAATGCTCCACCTAAGCTGTGCCCAGTGACAACAGCCGTAGAAACAGGCTGATTCTTAATATAATCGTGAATTTCATCTCGAACAGAGAAATACGCGGCGACAAAACCCCGATGCATCTTTGCGTTAGAACTGCTTTCGCCTTCGTAGGGATAAATCTTTTCTCTGTCCTCTCCGTCAACAATTGCACCTTGAATAATCTTTTGATCAAACTCTGCCCGCTCCTGCTGGGTGGCAAAGTTAGTATCCCAATCAAAGGATGACTCACTACCGCGAAACACGATGGCAATAGTATTACCATCCGGCAAAATAGCGCATTGGGTATCTGTGTTTTTTCTATCGATGAGAACGGGTTGTTGGGCCAACCCGCCAAATTTGATAGCGGAGAAATTCTGATAAACCTCCTGGCAGTAAACAGCGTATTTTGCTGCCCTAGAATAATCGACCGCCATACCAACCTCTTTTTACTACCAATAATGTTGACAAATGCAGTGTTTCTAAGTAAAGCCTTATAGGTAAACGTAGGATGACATTGCATTTTGCAAGTGACCTAAAACGCTTTAGCGGCTCCAAAGAAACAACGCAACGCATAGCCCAAGGGCATCCAAACAAAGCGAAGCCATGCCCGTAACCTGCTTCCCGCAGGGCAGGGTTATAGCCCCCGGAACAATAGCAATCTCGTGGTGGAACTACTCCTTGGAGGTTGCTTTGGACTAAGAGTCACTCTGCGAGAAGCTTACGCCTACATAATGACGGCTCCTCGATAGGTTACTTAACTAGGGTGATCGACTTACAGGAAGAGCTACCGTTACCTTTTTATCGGCTTTGGTCCAGAGTATCTGAATTGTATAGCCGGCCACTCTCAATAGCGGGTAAATAATTGTTAGCCTACACGAAATGAGATCGTTGCTGACAAAATTACGGGGTGCAGGAGTAGCGGGTAGTGGAAGATGCCTGTTTTACGAGATGAGCTAGCTAGGAAGACATAGCCGATGTCTCTAAGGAACCCCGATAACAGACTTAGCTCGCGTCGATCGGACTAAAGACTACTGCTTAGCATACTCAAGCGATCTCGCTGACTCTGCATGGGCAGGGTTTCATATAGGGGTCGCCCCAGGACCAGGTGCTGCGAAACTAAAGCGTCGGCAAAACGTGAAGGATTACCGCCTGCGGGGTTCGATTTGCCACCGAGATTCAAATCAGAACATCTTCTAGGGCCGCTTTGGCGTATTCCAAAAACACGTCAAAGTAACGATCCTGACCAAAGATGCCGGTACCTAGCAGTTCGTACTCCGGGCTGTCGCGTCCTCGGCGCTGGTTTTCGGCCACTAGGTCAGCATAGGGATAGGCTGCTTGAAGGTACTTGTAGAGCCCCTTCAGGCAGGAATGGGTAGGCGTGCTGTCGAGGTAAAAGTATAGCTTTGGCCAGGTCGCTTAGGACGACAGCTGTTGGTAATAGCCACACCTGGGACGGCGACCTGACGCGCAATCGCCTTACGACTATTTCTAGTGGAATGTCCT
>DATNQE010000530.1:0-9474 GCA_036702895.1 Trichocoleus sp.
TTCTAGATGGGGATAACGCCGTGACCAAATTAGCCGCAACAGATTGGGGAGCCCCCCTATCAGACACCGCCAAAAAAGTGATGCTGCTGGGCTCTGGGGAGCTGGGCAAAGAGGTTGTGCTAGAGGCGATGCGCCTGGGTCTGGAGGTGATTGCTGTCGATAGCTATGCCAACGCGCCCGCTATGCAGGTTGCTCACCGAGCCTGCGTCATTGATATGCTCGACGGTGCCAGGCTGCGCCATACCATCGAGCAGGAACAGCCCGACCTGATCGTGCCGGAGGTCGAAGCCATTGCCACCGATACCCTACTGGCTCTAGAGGCTGAAGGCTGGACGGTGGTGCCTACCGCTCGCGCCACCCGGCTCACGATGAACCGTGAAGGCATCCGACGGTTGGCCGCAGAAGAACTGAGCCTCAAGACCTCGCCCTACCGCTTTGCCAGCACCGAGACTGACTATCTGGCAGCAGTTCAGGAACTGGGGCTGCCCTGTGTGGTCAAGCCCATCATGAGCTCCTCTGGCAAGGGGCAAAGCCTGGTGCGGCAGCAGTCAGCGGTAGGGCCTGCCTGGGACTACGCCCGCACTGCCGGGCGGGGCAAGAGCGAGACTGTCATCGTCGAAGGGTTCATTGATTTTGATGTCGAGATTACTTTGCTCACCGTACGGGCCCAAGACGGCACCTTCTTCTGCCCGCCCATTGGTCACCGGCAGGAGGACGGCGACTACCGCGAGTCTTGGCAGCCCTGCCCACTGCACCCCGACACCCTGGCCGAATGTCAGCGGGTGGCCGGTGCCATCACTGAGGCCCTAGGCGGTTGGGGCATCTTTGGCGTAGAGCTGTTTATCGCAGGCGATCCGTCTCAGGCGCAAACGGTCTACTTCAGCGAAGTCAGCCCCCGACCCCACGACACCGGCATGGTGACGATGATCAGCCAGAATATGTCTCAGTTTGAGCTGCACGTGCGTGCGATCGCAGGGCTCCCCATTGGCAGCATTGGTTTAGTTCAGCCAGGAGCCTCCGCCGTCATCCTGGCCTCCGGCACCAGTGAAAACCCTCGCTTTACCGGGGTTGCCGATGCGCTGACCGTGCCTACTAGCAAGCTACGCCTCTTTGGTAAACCCCGCAGCCACAAAAACCGCCGCATGGGCGTGGCCCTGGCCCTAGGAGACAGCATTGAGCAGGCCCGCGATCGGGCGGTCGCCTGCGCAGAGAAGGTGCAGATTTTGCTTTAGGCTTAGGAGGTTGGGAGGGCAAAGGGCAGAGAAGGTATAGGGTTCGGGGTGCAGGGTTCAAGGTAGGGTTCAAGGCAGCCCCCTTGGTTACTCTCTGCCGAATCCTCCTAACCTATCCTCCTCAAAATGCCCCTTCCTCCCATGACCCTGCACCATAAGCCCCATACCCCCTAACCAACCCAATCAACCACTCCCCACCCTCATCCCTATGACACGCCGTTTCTGGAATCGCTTTGGTCTATTTACCCTGCTGGGGCTGCTGCTGAGCTGGCTGATTAGCTGTGGCGGTGCGCCTACGGCTTCAAACTCTAGTCAGACTGGAGATGGTTCCCAGGAGGTTGAGTTCTGGACGATGCAGCTGCAGCCTCAGTTTACCGACTACTTCAACACGCTGATTGACAGCTTTGAAGCAGAGAACCCTGGGGTGACGGTGCGGTGGGTTGATGTGCCCTGGTCGGATATGCAGAGCAAAATTCTGACAGCCGTGTCGGCGGGAACGGCGCCCGATGTGGTGAACCTGAACCCTGACTTTGCTTCGCAGCTGGCCAGCAAAAACGCCTGGCTCCCTCTAGAGGGAGAGGTTCCGGCAGACGCCAAGCAGGCCTACCTACCCAAGATTTGGGAGGCCAATGCTCTCAACGGTGAGAGCTTTGGGCTGCCCTGGTACTTGACGACCAACGTAACGCTGTATAACCAGGATTTGCTGAAGCAGGCAGGGGTGGCAGCCCCGCCTAAGACCTACGCAGAGCTGGCCCAGGTTGCCAGGCAGGTTAAAGACAGCACGGGCAAGTATGCTTTCTTCACGACCTTTGTGCCTGAAGACTCGGCAGATGTGCTCCAGTCGCTGGTGCAAATGGGGGTGACGCTGGTCGATGACCAGGGTAACGCAGCGTTCAACACCCCAGAGGGCCGAGCGGCCTTCCAGTACTGGACCGACCTGTACCAGCAGGAGCTATTGCCCCGCGAGGTGCTGACCCAGGGCCATCGTCGCGGTATTGAGCTATATCAGTCGGGGGAAACGGCGCTGCTCTCAACGGGGGCAGAGTTTCTCACCACAATTGAGACGAATGCGCCTGCGATCGCACAGGTTACCGGCACTTCTCCCCAAATCACGGGGGACACGGGCAAGCAGAACGTAGCGGTGATGAACCTGGTGATTCCTCGCTCCACCGATGTGCCAGAAGCGGCCCTCAAGTTTGCGCTGTACGTCACCAACGACGAGAATCAGCTGACCTTTGCCAAGGCTGCCAATGTGCTGCCCTCCACCGTCAACGCCCTGAAAGATAGCTACTTCACCCAGCCTGCCGCAGATGCGGAGCCCATCACCCTGGCCCGCTCAGTCAGCGCTAGCCAGATGAACCAGGCCGAGGTGCTGGTTCCAGCTATGGAAGACGTGAAGACGCTGCAAAAGATTGTCTACGACAACCTGCAGGCCGCCATGCTGGGCCAGAAGTCGGTCGATCAGGCCGTGACCGATGCTGCGGCTGAGTGGGATGGTCGTTAAGGCTGCACCGCTTCGGTCGCAAAAAAGTGTCCTATTAGATAAAGCGATCCGCAGAGAACCGTAAGCCTGTCAGCCTGCCCCAATGCTGCCACTAGCCCTGCCGCTAGATCAGGGTGAGTTTCGCACTGTGCTAGCTGAGGGCAAAGGCCTAGCGCGATCGCACTTAGCTCCTCCGGTGAGGCCGATAGATGCTCGGGCACCGGCACCAGGTGCAGCCGGTCCTCTGGGCGCAGGAGCGCCTGAAAGATGTCGGCATGGTCTTTAGTCGAGAGCATGCCCATCAGCCAGGTTACACCTGAGAACTGGCTCTGAGGCCCTGCCAGCACCTCGTCGACGTAGGTGCGCAGCTCTTTGGCCGCTGCGGGGTTGTGGGCGCCATCGATCAGCAGCTTGTAACGCTGGCCCTGGGCATCAATCCAGCTCACCCACTGCAGTCGCCCCGGCCAGCGAGCCTGCTCCATGCCTTTAACAATGGCTTCGTCTGGAATCGTCCAACCCTGGTCGCGCAGGAGAAAGAGCGTTGCGATCGCAAGTGCCGAGTTGACCCGCTGGTGCTGCCCCGGTAGCGGCAGCGGGTACTTCAGGCGCTGGCCTTTACTGTTGTCAAACTCCGCCCAGCCCGGCTCCAGGAGCTGAGCGGGTTGCTGCCAGTAGATGGGACAGCTTAACTCCGCCGCCCAATTCCTCACTACCCCAGCAGCCTCCTCTGGCAGCGGCCCGACTACCGCTGGCCGCTCCGGCTTGAGAATGCCTGCCTTCTCCCGCGCAATGTCAGCCAGCGTTGGGCCAAGGCGCTGCCAGTGCTCCCGGCTCAAAGAGGTGATCACCGTTACCAGAGGCTCCTGGCTGACATTGGTAGCGTCGAGTCGGCCGCCTAAACCCACTTCAATAACGGCAATATCAACGGCCTGCTGAGCGAAGTAGAGCCATGCCGCCGCCGTAATCACCTCAAACTGCGTAGGAGAAGGCTTCGCTGGATCAATGGCGGCTTCTACTTGGTCAAGGGTAGTGAGGAGGTCGTTGGGTGCGATCGCACGCTCGTTAATGCAAATGCGCTCACACCAACTCACCAAATGGGGCGACGTATAGCGCCCCACCCGGTACCCCGCCTGCGTCAGCACTGAGGATAGGTAAGCACAGACTGACCCCTTACCATTGGTCCCCGCGACATGCACGATAGGAACCTTCTGATGCGGGTCGCCCAGAGCCGCTAGCAGCACCTCAATGCGCTCTAGGCCCAAATCCACACCAAAGCGCCCGTAGCGCTCTAGCCGAGCCCCTAGAGTCTGTTCGTACGTCATCTCAGCATCTGTTTGCATTCAGTTAGGGAGGGGGTAGGTGGATGGGAAGCGGTATAGGGTGCAGGGTTCAAGGTTCAAGGGTTAGAGGCGTTTCGGCAAGGGGTGCGGCAAGGAAAAGTTTCACCCTCTATGCCCCGCACCCTGTACTCTGTACCCTTCTGCCCTCCTCCCATCCTGACAAAAAACAAGAGGCACAGATAGTCTGCGCCTCCAAAAACCGGCCTCCCCAAAATAGTCCTAACCGTTAGACCCCGACCTAGACTGCCTCGGTATTTTTCTCGCCTGTCCGAATCCGCACAATCTCATCTACGGGGCTAACGAAAATCTTGCCGTCGCCAATTTCCCCGGTACGGGCAGCCGAGATGATCTTATCGACCACCATATCTACCTGGGCGTCATCTACCACGATCTCAATCTTGAGCTTCTGCAAAAACTCAACCGTGTATTCTGACCCGCGATAGCGCTCGGTTTGTCCCTTCTGGCGGCCAAAGCCCCGAACTTCAGAGACAGTCATGCCGACAATGCCCGCGTTCACTAGAGCGATTTTCACCTCGTCTAGCTTGAACGGACGGATGATTGCTTCAATCTTTTTCATACCTGATCTGATATTCCTTAGCGTTCGCCGCTGAAAAGCTCAGCAGCCCTATGTGTATCGGGGTCACCGCCCCTAATACTGTATCTACTGATACGTTTTCCTTGCCCGCTCGCCTGGCTCAAGGATTGCTGAGCCCTGTGAAGCCTGCGCATCAGCCTAGATTGGGCCTAGAGGGGTCTACTTACCGCCGCCCAGCAGAGGCTTCATAATCAAGAACCCAGCTCCAAAGGCGCTGACCACAATCAGCAGGATCGTGGTTGCTAGCCAGAGGCCGCTCATCTCCTGGGAGCGGCTGCCATCGGAACTAGACTGTAGCCGCTCTGGCCGCTGCTCAGTGAATAGTTGGGGCTTCTTGGAGCGGGGCTGGGGCCGCCGGGCTGGAGCTTGGGCGGTAGGCGCTTTGACAATGCGGGTCATTTGAGCCGCCAGGTTAGAAACGCTATCGCCCATACGATCAGACAGGCTCTCTGACTCTTGCTGGTACAGCTCCTCGTGAGCAGTCTCTCCCGAGACTGCAAGGGGTGCCAATACCGTCGGCTCGATAGCTTGACGCAGCTGATCAGCCGCCTGGGCAAAGCGTAAAATCTCTTGGCGCAGCACCTGGTTTTGCTGCATTAGCTGCTGGTTCTGACCGTTGAGCGAGTCTACCCGCGCCTTGGTTGCCTTCAGCTCAGCCGCCAGTTCTCGGTAGACCGAAATGGGTACCGATGGAGCGTAGTTGCTGGCAGCAGCTTCTCTTTCAGAGGCCGCATACGTCAGCGTGGGATCTGGATGAAGGGGCGAATTCATAGGGGTTTTGGTGGAAGTTGGTGTAGGGAAGGCAAGATCAAATCAAACGTCTGCCCAAGGGTAGTTCAAATTAGAGCAACCGAACCAAGTTTAGTCAAGAAAATTCCTAGCGATTTCTAAGGTTTGAGCAACCTAAGCAAAGAAGCGTCACTGCGAAGTGGCTTAGGCTTTTAGGGCAGGCAAAATGGCTGCTGAATCTGTTACAAACCCAAAGCACTGGTTAACGTTGTAAACCGTTGCTTGAAAGCAGTACTCGGGCGAGGTTGTAGCTGTGCAGTCGCGCAGCAGAATACAGTCATAGCCTAGGAAGTTGGCGTCTTGCAAGGTTGCCATTACGCACTGATCGGCATTTACCCCTGCAAATAGCAGCGTAGTGCGGCCCAGGTTACGCAAAATACTGTCTAGAGGCGTATCCCAGAAGCCACTCATGCGGTATTTATCCACATAGATGTCGTTGGGTAGCTGCTCTAGCTCATCGACCACGGCAGCGGCCCAGCTGCCCTTAGCCAGTACGGGCGAGCCGTTTTTGGGCAGTGGGTCGTTAAGCCCGACGCCTTCTCCGGTGGGATTGTAAACGTGTCGCAGTCCGGCGCTGATATTGAGCAGGTCGGGTCGGTTTCCCCAGTTCAGCCAGACAATGGGCACCTCGGCCTGACGCAGCAGCGGCAGCAGCTGAGCCAGGGGCTCAATCGGAGTGCGGGCGGGACTGACATCGACCCCAATGGAGGCTAACCAGCCGTCGGGATGGCAGAAGTCGTTTTGCATGTCGACCACAACGCAGGCGGTTTTGTTGAGGTCAACGTGCAGTTTTTTGGTGTCGGCAGGAAAGCTAACGACCCGAGGCGGCAGGGGGGCTCGCGTAATGTCGGCTTCGTCGGCGTTGACGAGCCAGGCATTGGGAGGAGTACCTAGAGGACGACGCACAGTCATAGGAGTGTTCTGGCAGGAGTAACTTGACGGTAAGACTTTGGCAGTAAGGCTCAGCAGTAGGACTTTAGCACCAAGCGAAAGGGAGGCACCTATCAGCACCTCCCTTCGTCAAAAAACACTATAAAGCCAAGTTAGAAGTTCACGCAGTTGCGTACTAAACAGTTAGCGACTGCGCGATCGCAACCATTACCAGAACTACACAGACTGCGTAGAAGACGGCAACCACCTGAATCTCAGGCCAACCCGACAGCTCGAAGTGATGATGCAGCGGAGCCATCCTAAAGAAGCGCTTGCCCACGCCATCGGGCCCTTTGGTGGCCTTGTAGTAGCTGACCTGGATAATGACCGACAGGGTTTCGGCAAAAAAGAGCAGGGTGACAATCAGCAGACCAAAGAGATTGCCGCTGAGAATGCCTACGGCCCCTAGCGCCCCGCCTAGGGCCAGAGAACCGGTGTCGCCCATGAAGACCTTTGCCGGGTTATGGTTGTGCACCAAAAAGCCCAGGCAGGCCCCAGAAAGCGCTGCGCAGAAAATCATTAGGTCAGGGTGAGTGGGAGACACCAGTACGCCCAAACCCAGCAGGGTAATTGCGCCCGTACCGCCCATCAAACCATCGAGGCCGTCGGTCAAGTTGGTCGCGTTGCTCTCAGCTACCAAGACAAACCCTGCCAGGGGCCAGAACAAAAAACCAAGGGGCAAGCTCAGGCCCAAAGGCAGGGCTACTGTCGTCAGGCTTGGGGCGGCGTCACCCGTTTGGGTGGCCAGCATCCAGAGGCAAAATGCGATCGCAAAGCCAATTTGCAGCAACAGCTTGGTGCGCGGCGAAATGCCCTTGTTTGAGCGGCGGCGCAGCACCTGCCAGTCATCTAGCCAGCCAATGCCAGCATAGGCCAGGGTCAGGGCCGAAACGGCCACGGTGGTCGGGGCAAAGCCCGTGCCCACGAGGGCGACCAACAGCGCTACCGGAATAAAAAAGACACCTCCCATGGTCGGGGTGCCTGCTTTTTTGAAGTGAGCCTGGGGCCCCTCTTCTCGGATAAATTGACCTGTTTTGAGCGCCCGCAGCAGCGGTACGGCCCAAAATCCTGCGGCGCTGCTAAAAAGAGCTGCCAGCAAAAAAGGAACAGTTAGCGATGTACCCAGAGTAAAGGCGTTGCCCAAGGTATTGTCTAGGACTACAGCCGTGAGGCTGAGGCTGATAGCCAGCACCCAAAACAGCAGCAGGCCCGACGCGCCTAGCGACTTAGTCGTGAAAAACTTTGCATCCACAGAAGGTTTCCCCTCATCTCACTCACTCACACCACACACTCAAACGGACCTGCCAACCTTGACTCTCTTGAGAGCCGTTGACCCAAGCCCGACACTCCTCTAACCGATACGCTGAACCGATTGTTTGGGGGTAGGGGCCTGACCGATAGCGGCGAAGCCCCAAGGGTAATCGATTCAACTGAATTAATCTACTGGTCCCGACAATCAATTTTTAATCGTCGTCGTCCGCCAGGGTCAAATCGTCATCTTCCTCGTAGGAGTCGTCGTTGCCCATCAGATCCGAAATCTCTTCGCTGTCGGGCTCATCGGGAATGGCATCTACCGTTTCTCGAGGCCGTAGGCGACCGATGTCTTCTAACCAATTCAGAATAGAAGAATCGGTGGACGACTGTAGGATAGGCGCTTTGGCGCTGCGCGGCACCTGCCGGATGGAAGGATTGTAAAAAGGTGAAGTCATAGTGAACTGGGCGGAAGGGGCGTGAACCCCAGGTAAACGACACAGGCATTGGTTGACCTGCCTGAAATCTCTCTCTAGAAATCCCCAGATGCTGAAAGATTCAAACCTCTGAGGTGCACTTCTAGAAGCCAGCTGCCCGGCGGGGTGTTGAGTAGCGGCTCTCCAAGAGCAAGTGCTGCAAAAAGCAAATGCCGTATGGGAAACGCCGAACCTAAAAGGCTGGCCGCTCGCTAAACGCTAAACCCTACAAGAGTTTACACCGGATTGTTAGCTCAGAATCATGAATAAGTCAACTGGGCTTAACTGAATGTAGCCAAGAGAAAATTTCTCTCCCGCTAACTCTTACGCAGTCGCTGGCATGATATCAGGCAGCCTACTATTCTAGCGAATTCATTTGGGGTCTTTGGTCCCAAAGACTCGTTCCTGACAGGCTGCCAGTCGCTATATAAATCGCTCAATCTAGATCCTAGCCGTAGAGCTTGCTAAGTACAGGAGTAGTGGGCGCTGGGTTGGGCATCTATAAGCCTGCTGCCGATAGCCGCCGATAGCCTATGATGCTAGCCAGAATAAAGTTAGGTGCTCAGCGTCTTTACAGAACCGAGCTGCGCTAGAGCCGAAAAGCTTGCGGCAGCAGGTCAAGTGGCAGATCGAGCTGAGGCGCTATCTAGTGCAGTCGTTATCTAGCGCAAACTTATGTTGGGCAAAGCCGAGCTACTCGATGCGATCGCACCCTTTAACCGGGGCATTTTAGCTAGCCAAACTGATCAGCAGGCTATTCAGGCTGCGGCCGCCCGGCTGGAAGGCCGCAACCCTACCCCCGACCCGCTGGAAGCAACAGATTTGCTGGAGGGTGATTGGCGGCTGCTCTACACCACTAGCCAGGAACTGCTGGGGATTGATCGAGTGCCGCTGGCCAGTTTGGGTCAGATTTACCAGTGCATTCGTGCCGCTGAACAGCAGATTTTTAATTTGGCTGAGGTCAACGGCCCACCTCTGATTTCGGGACTGGTCTGTGTCGCTGCCCGCTTTCAGCCCGTGTCAACTCGGCGGGTCAACGTCGCCTTTGAGCGGGGTGTGCTGGGCCTGCAGAATTTTTTGGACTACCGCTCCCCACGCCAATTCGTCGAGAAGCTGAGTCATACGCCTCAGCTGCCCATTTGGCAGGGAATTGACTTTCGCATCAACGCGACCCAGCAGCGCGGCTGGCTAGAAATCACCTATCTAGACAGCGATCTGCGCATTGGCCGGGGTAATGAGGGAAATCTATTTGTGCTGCGGCGGGTTTAGCAGCTTAGCGCTACAGCCGTTCCTGCTTGCCCCTACAGCTGAGCAATCAGGGCTCTAACCACGGGTGTTTGGAAAAACTGCTCGGTAGCGCCCAGTAGCCTTGTGCCCC
>DATNQE010000535.1:0-3380 GCA_036702895.1 Trichocoleus sp.
TTGAGTAGTGGTCACCAAACATTGGGGAGAGTAGGCAATGGAGCTGAACGCGCGAATTCCGGCGGGGCCTTTGCAGGATAAGTGGGAGAGCTTTAAAGAGCACTGCCGTTTGGTCAGTCCTAACAACAAGCGGAAGCACACAGTTTTGGTAGTGGGCACTGGGCTAGCGGGCGCTTCTGCCGCCGCTAGTCTGGCAGAGCTGGGGTATCAGGTTAAGAGTTTTTGCATTCAAGATTCTCCTCGAAGGGCTCACAGCATTGCGGCGCAGGGGGGGATCAATGCAGCTAAGAACTACACCAACGATGGCGACAGTGTTTGGCGGCTGTTTTACGACACCATCAAGGGCGGCGACTACCGCTCCCGCGAAGCCAACGTTTACCGCCTAGCCCAAATCAGCACCCAAATCATTGACCACTGTGTGGCCCAAGGAGTTCCCTTCGCGCGGGAATACGGCGGATTGCTCGATACGCGCTCCTTTGGCGGCACACTGGTCTCACGCACATTCTACGCGCGCGGACAAACCGGTCAGCAGCTGCTGCTGGGGGCCTACAGCGCCATGATGCGCATGGTGCAGGCTGGCCGGGTTGAGGTGTTTGCCCGGCGAGAAATGCTGGATTTGGTGGTGGTCAACGGGCAGGCGCGGGGCATTGTAGTGCGCAACCTGGTGACGGGCGAACTAGAGCGCTACGCCGGAGATGCGGTGCTGCTGTGTACGGGCGGCTACGGCAACGTCTACTACCTTTCGACCAACGCCAAGAACTCCAACGTGACGGCGGCTTGGCGCTGCCATAAGCGGGGCGCGCTGTTTGCCAACCCTTGCTACACCCAGATTCACCCCACCTGCATTCCGGTGTCGGGCGATTACCAGTCGAAGCTGACCCTAATGAGCGAGGGGCTGCGCAACGACGGCCGCGTGTGGGTGCCCAAAACGCAGGGAGATACCCGATCCCCTGAACTGATCCCCGAGGATGAGCGAGACTATTACCTGGAGCGGCGCTACCCCACTTTTGGCAATCTGGTGCCCCGCGATGTTGCCTCTCGCAACGCTAAGCAGATGACTGACGAGGGGCGCGGTGTGGGCGAAACTGGGCTGGCGGTGTATCTCGATTTTCGCGACGCTATCGCCAAGCAGGGAAAGGCTGCGATCGCAGCCCGTTACGGCAACCTGTTTGACATGTATCAGCGAATTACGGGGGACGATCCCTACCGTGTGCCCATGCGGATTTACCCGGCCGTTCACTACACTATGGGCGGGCTGTGGGTAGACTACCACCTGATGAGTACGGTGCCGGGGCTGTTTGTGCTGGGCGAGGCCAATTTCTCTGATCACGGCGCCAACCGCCTGGGGGCGAGCGCCCTGATGCAGGGCCTGGCCGACGGCTATTTTGTTATTCCCTACACCCTGGGCGACTACATTGCCAGTCAGCCCCTGCCTGCCGTAAGCACCCAGGACGATGCCTTTGCTGAGGCCGAAGCCGCTGCTCACGATCGCCTCACCCGGCTTCTGAACATGCGCGGCGACAAAAGCGTAATGACCTTCCACCGGGAGCTGGGCCGCCTGGTGTGGGATCACGTCGGTATGGCCCGCAGCCGGGAGGGCTTGGAAACCGTCATTACCCGAATTCAAGACCTGCGGGAGGAGTTTTGGCAAAACCTGAAGCTGCCCGGCGAGGCCAACACGTACAACAAGAACCTGGAGTTTGCTGGACGCGTCGCTGACTTCATTGAGCTGGCCGAGCTGATGGCGCGCGACGCTCTCAACCGGGAGGAATCCTGTGGTGGACACTTCCGGGAGGAGTCGCAAACCCCCGAAGGAGAGGCCAAGCGGGATGACGAGCACTTTGCCCACGTCTCGGCCTGGGAATACCGCGGCGAGGGTCGAGTGCCGGAGCTCCACCGGGAAGGGCTGAACTTTGAGAATGTGCAGCTCACCCAGCGCAGCTACAAGTAAACGGGTGATTTCAGGTTGATCAGAGTGATTTTCCAGAGCGCTCTGCTCCCGCTCCCCCTGCCTAATGCCCGGAGAGCTATGTTTTGGGGGATCTGAAGCCTCCAGATCTGGGGGTTTGGGGACTATAAGCCCAAATCAAAAATATCTCTCGGCACAATGAAACTGCTCTGCTCAGTACAACTCCCCTACTTGCACCTCTGCTAAAGCTTGTGGCAGAAGTGCTGTTTAGCTCGTTTGCTTGAAGTTGGATAAGCGTGCTTACTCAGCCAAAAATTTGAGCCAAAATCCAAAAAATTTTTCAAATTGCTGAAGTCGCTGTGGGTTCTAGGCTTGAGTACCCTGACTTAGGGAAAAAATTGGCCGCGAAATAAAGTTCAGGCTGGACACATTTTTGAAACCGTGGTTAGTATGACTGTCGTGAAGTTGATTTACGAAAAGTTAACTTACGCTTCACGATAACTTTGCATACATTTGCATTCCCACAAGGAGTTGCTATGCGTTTCATGAATCAGGTCCTTACCGTTGGGCTAGGCGTTATCGGTGCAGGGGTAGTTGCGTCTCTACCTGCGATCGCAAACGAAGTCATGGAAATGGACACGCTCGAGTCTGAGCAAGTTCAAGCGGACCCCCTTGAGTCTGAGCAGGTTCAAGTGGACACGCTCGAGTCTGAGCCAACCGAGGAAACTGCTGAGGCAACTATTGTCGATATTGCAGCTGGTAGCGAAGACTTTGAAACCCTGGTTGCTGCGGTAGAGGCCGCTGGCCTGACAGAGACCCTTTCGGGCGAAGGGCCTTTCACCGTTTTCGCACCTACTGATGAAGCCTTTGAGGCTCTTCCTGAAGGCGCTCTAGAAGCCCTGCTGCTGCCTCAAAACCAGGCGCTGCTGGCTCAGATTCTGACCTACCACGTCGTTCCAGGTGCCGTCACCTCTAGCGATCTCACCGAGGGCGAAGTCGCCACGGTAGAAGGTAGCGACGTTACAGTTTCCCTAGGCGACAGCGTCATGGTCAACGATGCCATGGTCACTACGCCCGATATCGAAGCCAGCAACGGGGTTATTCACGTCATCGACAAGGTGATCATTCCCCCCAGCTTGCTGAGCGAGCTCAGCCCTGAGAGCGAAGCTCCCAGCCTGTAGTGTTCTCAATCAACTGAGCCGCTGGATCAGCCCCTTCTCCTGAAGGCAGCTAAAGACGCTGCAGTAGCACAAACCCTTTGTGCCCCTACTCCCTAGTAGGCAGACTTTAAGAGGTGAGGGGCTGTACCCAGTACAGCTAGCTAGCAAACGATTAATAAAATCGGTTAACAGAAAACGGACTAGCCACTGCCCCAATGGCGCCTAATGGGGCAAGTTGGTAGTCCGTTTTTTGTTGGGAAAAGAAAGGGTATAGCTTGTGTCGAGCTGATTAGGACATCTGACAGGAATGG
>DATNQE010000548.1:0-4274 GCA_036702895.1 Trichocoleus sp.
GATCAAAACTGCAGAGAAAAGCTAGCCGCTCGGTTATTTCTTAAGCTCGCTTTGAAGCCGGGGTATCGACAGCATCATCCACGCCCTCTATGCCAAGGGCTATGCCCACATCACCGAGTGGAGCCGTCTCATGCCTCACAGCCCCGGCAAACTGATGCGCGTTCTCACTCGCTACGTGCGGTTAGATTAGAGCTGTTCAGGCTGCTAAGCCTTAGATTCTGGGGGTAGAGGGTCTTCGGAAGGCGGCAGGACAGCGGGAGCTTCGAAATTGGGCGTCGGATTAGTGGCTACCGGAGCCGAGCGCTGGGCTAGATAGTTTTCCAGGTCGCGGCGCAGCAGGTCGTCGATGGACTTTTTCTCAGCAGAGTCTTGTTTCACGATTTCGGTGACGTAGGTTTCTACGTCTTTTTGGATGAGCTGCTCTATCTGATCCGCAAAGATGGGAAAGGCTTCGGCGTGGCTGGCAAAGGTGTCGTAAGGAGGGCTGAGCTGGGAGAACTTCCAGCCCTGGGTTTTGAGCGACTCTACGGTGCGGCGGTAGTTGTTCCAGCGTTCGCCGTAGTGAAAAAACTCTTCTACCGCAGCACTAATGGCGACCAGACCGCTGAGCGTTATTGCAAGATACTGCTTGGCCCGATTGGCGTTCTCATTTTGAATATCGAGCCCCACCAAAATAGGCACAATCACCCCCAGCACAATCGCCATGAGCCGCAGCTGGTAGTGTCGTGATTGGCACCGACTGGCCTTCTTTTCCATCCAGAGCACCTGGTCTAGCCAACGCGATCGCAAAAAGTGGCGCTGCAAATCAGTCAGGTCCATGGAGGCAAACAGTTTGCCAAAATCTTCTTTCAAAAAATCGGTGTAGTCTGGCTTTTTTGCCATAGCTGCTGTGTCTTCTCAGTAGGGGGGATGCGGCCCAAATCTGCGCAGAGCTGTGAATATGCGCTTGCCTACAGCTATATCTACAGCAAATTTCCCAGAGCCAGCCAGGATTGCAAAAATCGTTGATTTAAAGCGAGCTACCTAAGCATTTTTGGGAAAGACCGCCCTGTTCGAGGTGAGGTGCCCTGCCTGGCCTGCAAATGTTGAGATCGCGCCGTCTTCGTTAAATCAGCTACTTGGCCCCAAAAACTTGGTTCAGCGCCTGACGCACCTTAACCTCGCCCTCATCCAAATTGACCGCCTGAATCAGGCCCGTGTTGATCATTGTCGCGAGCTGATCGTTACCTGCACTGCCCCGCAGCGCTGCCGCTAGCTGGTCCGCCGCTCGCCCACTGCCGGCAATTACCAGCACTGGACGCTGGCTGTCGAGGCTATTGGGCACATCTTGATTCAGGGCAATGGCCCCGCCGTTAATCAGCAGAGTGGCCGAAGGCATTCCGCCCGCCACGGCATCGGCGACTTGGGCAATCCAAGGCGACTCATCTCCCCACTCCTGCCCTGGCACCAAAACAAAATGGGTATGGTTGGGCTCTAGAGCGGCAGCATCCTCCTCTGCTGCCGTTTCTCCCGGTAAAAAGGTCTTCTGCTTAACCACGACGCCCAGCAACGGAAACTTGCCCCGAGTTCGAGTGCGGGCCTTTCCCATCAGCCGCATCACACCAGAGTCGGTGCCGCCGTCTACTACCGCTAACCGGTGAGCTTCAACAAAGGGGCAAATTACCTTAACAAACAGGTTCTCCAGCCCCTCCAGATAAGCCTCCGTCAGGCCGCTGGCTCCGCCCACCACTACCAGCGTGGCCTTAGGGCTGGGCATCTCCAAAGTCCGCAACGCATCCCCAACCTGATCCGGGGCAGAGAGTTCTACCACGTGTGCGGTCGTCTGGTTGTTGAAAGTAAGCGGGTAAGCAGACTTCATACGAAGCGGAGACGCTTGAATATGCAATATCATATTCATCTTCTGGGGGATTGCTTTATCCGGTACACCTTAAATGTGCCCGCAGAGCCCGTTAGAATTACAAAATGTCACAGGAGCGGGGCTATGCCTACGAGCCGACAACGGTTTAACCTCAATCACATCAAAGACGGCGATACCCTCATCGCCAGCACACAAGTTCCTGGCAAACCGCTCCGCACCGAGGCCATTCGGCTGTACGGCATCGACTGCCCCGAACTGGCCCAGCACCCCTACGGCGAGCGAGCCCGCCAGCGTATCCGGACGTTACTGGCCCCCTATCGTTCCATTGAGGCTGTAGCCGTTGATCGCGACTCTCACGACCGTTTAGTCGCTGAAATTTGGGTTGAAGACGGCTGCATCAATACTCAGCTGCTGGCCGAGGGCCACGCGATCGCATACGTGCGCCACCTCACGGGAGAGTACCGCGAGCGCTACCTGACGGCTGAAGCGATTGCCCGCAAAGCCAAGCTAAATTTTTGGAGCCAGCTTGAGCCAGAACCACCGTGGGCCTATCGGAAGAGAAATCCGAGGCAGCGGTAGGGAGAAGCCTTAGGGTGGGCCCTGCCCACCCATCCACACAGCGGCAAGGGAGCAAAGGGCAGAAGGCGGAGGATTCCCTTGAGCAGCTGTTTAGGACTTTAGACAAGAGGCTTCAAACAAGAGACTTATCAATGAGGCTCTAGCGCTCTTACGTAGCCTCCCGAACTATGAACAGCTCGCTGCCACCCGATGGATTGAACTGCCAGGAAGCCTTTGTGACGCTAGCGAGCGAGCATTCTGAGCGGCTCGTTGAGTTTTACGGGGCGCTGCTGGGTCAGCAGGCGAGCCCGCATTTGCCCAATCGCTATGCAGAGTTTGCGCTGGCGGGGCTGCGGCTGGCGATTTTTCGGCCCCAGGAGAGGAACGTAGCGGAGTTTGTCCACCCTTCGAGCGGAGGCATGAGCCTGTGTTTGGAGGTGGCTGATTTAGAAGGTGCGATCGCACATCTCACAGCCTTAGGCTATCCACCTCCCGGCCCCATCCTCACAGCGTCCCACGGCCGAGAAGTCTATGCCTACGACCCCGACGGCAACCGTCTGATCTTGCACCAGAAACCTGTTTCTGTGCGAGGCGAACAGGATGCTAACCCTAACTAACAACGCCAAACAACGCCGTCTACGAAGATGCTTTTCTAGCCTCTAAAACAGCCTGGCGAAACCCCAGCACTACCAGAATGTTTGACAGGGTGAGAAACGATTCGGCACCGCCGTGAAGCCAATCAATGTTGGCAAGCTCCGTGCCAAAGGCGACTCGCGCGTAGATGCCCGCCGGAATCGTCACCACCACAAAGACCAGCAGCGCATAGAAACCAATCAGAGCGAGGCGTGGAGTCTGGCCCGAGCGGGTCATGAACCAGAGAAAGCCTAGGTAGGGAAAAAGAGAAACGGCAAAGAGCGTGTTTTTGTCGAGCATGGGAGAGGAATATGAGGTATTGAAGGGAGAGTAGGGTGGTCACGGCCCACCTATTCACAGAAACGTAGTCAACAGCAGTAAGGGAAATAAACCAGAGGGGGGATAGAAGTAAAGGGAACTGGGAGTGAGGAGGTTACTAGAAAGCGCCTGTTGTCTATCCCCTTCTGCCCTCTGCCTCCTGCCCTCTGCCTTCCAGGAATCTCTAAAAAACCGAAACAGTCTCAGACCCCCGGTCTTGACGCCTGAGCATTGCGCCAGATCCACCAGGCGGCGAGGCAGAGAGTGCAGTTACCGATGACGGTGGTGGCAGCCTGAAGGGTCACTAGCCAGTTAAGCGATTCGGCATTGTCAAAGAAATGCCAGGTGCAGGCCGACATGGCGCTGATCAGGGCGGGCAGCATTCCCATCGACAGCCATCGCCAGGCAAACTGCTGCGTGGCCTCGGCAAACTGCCAAATAAACCAAATAGCGGCCACCCACTCCAGCACGCTTGAGATGTGGATGATCCAAGTAGGGATGGAGAGGGCGTTCATAGGACAGGAATTCCGGGTAGAGGGTTCGGGGTTTAGGGTTCAGGGTCTAAGGTTCAGGGTTTAAGGTTCAGGGTTTAAGGCAGTCGGGCAGAGGTTTTTCCTTGAACCCTACACCTTCTTGTACCTCATGCCTTCCTACGCCCCAGCAGCCTCTATTGTATAGATTGCAGGCACTCGGACGGAAACGAACAGCAATGCGATCGCTCTTGTGTGGCTACTACGGCATGGGCAACGGTGGAGACGAGGCGCTGCTGGCGGCGCTGCTGCAAATGCTGCCTGCCGGGGTCACGCCTGTGGTGCTGTCGGGCGACCCGGTCGAAACCGCCCAGCGCTATGGAGTCGAGGCGGTGCCGCGCAAGTCGCCGCTGGCGGTGCTGCGGGCCATGCGCTCT
>DATNQE010000557.1:0-6739 GCA_036702895.1 Trichocoleus sp.
TAAAAAAATTATTTTTGAAGAGATAAATCAGGTCTGGTTCTTTAGATAGAAGCGCTGTCTATGAAGGTCAAAGTCCTGCAGATAGAAGCTTTCAGCCGTTTTCTAGCAAAGCCTAGGACAAAAGACAGTTTAACCCCAAAAAGCTAAACCGACTAAGCCTTTATACTCTGCTGCAAGCAAACCCAGCCAAAAAAACACCCTTTTTTCAACTGAAAACTTAATAAGAGGTTAAAGGGCTTAACAGCACTTATAGAAACAGGGGGTTGCACTTTTGGCTCTACAAAAGTTTGCTGAAAACCTGTCAACAAAGGTTAAATGATTCAGGAATAAGACCTATCGGGGAAGAGTCAGAACTAGGATGTAATGAAATTAACCTTTGGGCGTCATATGAATCCTTTGCAGGAACAAGTCGTCGTTTTGACGGACAAAGTTGACGCGCTGCATCAGATGATTGATCAGATTAATGCTCAGGTTGCAGAAATTCTGGCCAGTGCAAAACCTCATTCTTTTGATGACAGTGACGCGCTGGTGGCAGGACGCTTTCTAGGTAAGGGAAAATCCCCCTACAGCAGCAGAAGTCCTATGTTTGACCACAAGGACATCCTTCTAGATACCACCTACATGGATCTAGACCGCCACAGCAGCGAGCCTGAACTCTCCCCCGAGGTGCAAATTCAGCGATTGACGGCCCAGCTAACGGCAGCCTACAACCGCATTGCGGCCCTCGAGGAGCAGCTTCTGGCTTGCCGTATTCAGTAAAGATCGCCGAGCTAAGGTGAGATCGGTGAACTTCAATTTCCCGAATCCCGGTTTTCTGGGTCTTAACGCCTGCGATCGCAATAGCTACTAGAGGCTCTCCTACTCCAGCCGCATCTGGGTTGCTAGGAGGGCCTCAACTGATTGGAGCAGCTGATCCTGCCCCCAGCCGCCATAGAGATGGGCTGCGATCGCACAGCCTCCTGCCCCTACGCCCTCCTTCACAAAGCCCTGCTCATACACCCGCAGCTGGGGGTAGCTAGAGGTCGCAAAGCTTAATTGGGTAGCTAATAAGCAGGCTCCTGTTGCCTCTGCCAGCCCTACCGTATCTCCCGTCGGATCTTCCGCTACCCAGCGAGTTGTGCCCACCACCACCTGGTCCGGGTTCCAGTCAACCTGGTGGTAGCGAGCCAGTGCCGCTGCCAGAGCGTAGACCGCCAGCATTTGGGTACCGCCTGCCAGCAACACTCCAGCCCCTCGGCTGGCGGCCAGAGTCATCCCGGCCACCACAATTTGCATAGGATCCCCCACACTCGCTACTAAGCCCAATGGGTCAGCTTCTGGTTGCGGCGTAGGCCAACCCCGCGCCAGCCCAAGCTGCACCAGCTGCTGCTTCTGAGCATGGTTGCAGGTGGGATGGCTGCTGTTGACCCGACCCTTGGCAGCCACCCCAAGCCCCAGTAAGACTGCTAAAGCTGTAGTTGTGCCGCCCACCACGCACTCTCCCAAAATCAAGTAGCCGTCTGCCTCAGCAGCCAGCGCTGCTCCCCACTGTAGCCCCTGTCGCCAGAGCTCCTTCACAGTGCTCAGGGACAAAGCCTGACCGCTGCTCAGACAGCGGGCGGGCTCCCCTCGCAAATCAATAGCAGACACCGAGGGCGGAAACGGCAGCCCTGCATTAAACACCGTCAGCGGGAACTTCAGGTCAGCGACCACAGCTCGCGAAATAAAGGTCGGTGAAGCGCCTGCCTGAAGCGGCGGCAAGGGAAACTTTGCTCTTGGCTGCGGCCCCTGCACCAAAAACTCAGCATCTGCTAGCGCTGTGTACCGCCGATCGGCTGGGGTAGCTCCCGCTGCCGAGATACCTGGAATCAACCCGGTTTCGGTAAACCCCAGAACTAGGGCAAAGGTTGGACGTCGCCCTGCAAAACGCCGCTGCCAGGCATCTGCTTTGGCGGCAGCGGTGTAGTTACGTATAAAAGAACCCATCGGGGTGCCTACTCATTGAGCAGGCTCTGTACCCACTCTGGAGGCGCCGGAATGACTGCCCCCAGACGCTCTAGCAGCAGCCAGCCCGCCAAATGCACCGTAAATAGATAAACCACATTGCTCAGGACGACCATCACCACGGCCAGCATCTGTACGGCTGCTAGATTAGGCTCTCCTACGACGCCTAAGCCGACAATTCCAAAGGCAATTAACCGGTCCAAAATCCAGCTCAGCAGCTGAGTGACTTGGCTGGTCAGGTAGACCCACAGATCCTCGCCCAGCAGAATGGACATCAGCCAGACTCGAAAGAAAAAGCCCAGGCTGCCAACTAACGTGCCCAACCCAATAGAGACATACCAATTGGCCCGTCGCACCCAAAGAAACCCCAGCTGCACGCCCAGAACTGCATAGGGAATAAGAAACAGCAGGCTGCGGGGTGGCCCCATAAGCACTGCCAGCAGTAGCCCTGATACCAGCGCTGACATCCATGCAGCGCGACCTCCCCAGCGCAGGTACACCAAAGCGATCGGTAGGGGAAAGAGAATTCTGAGAATAGGGCCGGGTGGAAAGTAGGTGTTGACTAGCCACATCAGGCAGGCCGTGCTGGCTAGGAAGGCTGTTTCGACCATCGCCAGCGGCCCGGCTTTGTCCCGGTGGGGCGAGGGCGCTACGGAAACCCCCACAGGCTTGTAGTCCAGGTAGGTTTCTAGATCGTCAAAAGCCTGGGAGTCATCTGGCACCGGCTTAGCGCTGCCAGGCGACGGCAAGCTGGGGCTGCTCTCTGGCTTCCCCGGCTCCGGTGCATTGGTTGGAAAATGGGTCATGAACGTTTAGACCAGCAGGCGCTCTAGCGCATCAATATCAGGGATTCGCATGATGTCGCGATCGCGCGCAATCAGCCCTTTCTTCTCCAGTTTACTGAGTACGCGAGTTACCGTTTCGCGAGCCAGGCCGCTCAGGCTACTCAGCTCTCGGTGGGGCAGGTTAGGAATCTCAAATCCCTGTTGCCCCTTATGCCCCTGGCCGTCCGCCAGAAACAGGATAATGTCGGCAACCCGCGACATGCTGTCGGACTCTCGCAGCCGCAGGCGACGGTTAACCTGCCGCAGGCGGCGGGCCATCAGCTGAGCTAGTCGAATGCCTGCCAGCGGCTCAGTTTGAATCAGGTTAACAAAATCGTGAGCAGGCATGCTGCCAATGACGGTCGGGACCAATGTAATTACGTCCGTGGATCGGGGCACCTCATCCAGGGGCGCCATTTCACCAAACAGTTCGCCCTTGCCTAAGATGTTGAGAGTAACCTCTTTACCATCCAAATTGTAGGTGCGGATCTTTACCCAGCCGTCCAATATGAAATAGACTGAGCTGCCCCAGTCGTTTTCTAGCAAAATGACCTGGTTAGCCGGGTGAGTGCGGGTTACAACCTGATGGGTGGCTTGCCTGACTGCCTCTTCCGGTAGCCCCTTAAAAAAAGGAGTAGAGCGAATCAGTTCGACATCAGCTTGAGGGTCTCGAACGCTGTAGCGAGCTTCCATGGGGCTGTCTGACAAGTGCAGGAACTATGGATGACAGGTTGGTTTAGGGGGCTAGTCCAGTAGGCCAGTCCTATCGGCAGCGGTAAAAGCGCACAGCTACACGAGTTTTAGAAAGCTCAGCCCACACCTGTCCTCTATATAGAGTAATCTGGTACGGCTTCAAGGCAATACCTTGGAGACCCTAAATATATCACTTGATAACAAAAGCGCCCGTTCTCATCAAGAGGTGCTTGGGGTGCGGCCAGATCGCTAGGGCAATATCGCCCAAAAAGACGTGACAGAAGAGCTCATCCTTAGCCGCGGGGTTGTCCCATTAACCGGTCAATCTTTTGGCACCTTAACTATCAAGAAGTTTTAATCTGGTGCCGATTTTCTTTTCAAATTGTGACTTTTGCCGCTGCCTGGCATACACTTTGGGCAAAAGTCCAAAGGCGAGCGCTAGAGACAGGGCCTTAAGGGGAGTACTCGTCGGGGAAATCCGAAAGCGCCTGTAGAAGTGAGTACCGGAGGACGAACAAAATCTACAGTCGCTTGGAGCCTAGAGACACAAAACTTCATTGCGTTGGCGTGGGCAATCTCACCGTATCATCTGCTGTTTACCAGGCCCAAAACTGTTCCGGAACGGTCTCTTCACCCCCGGCGGCAGACGATACTTTAAATAGGTTGCTCCCCTGCAGTGGGGCGTTGCACAGACTGTAGGGCGAGGCTCTCGGTAGCGGATTTTGGTAGCGACTACAATCGACGAACTTGCGGATTCAAGGGGCTGAACGTGACTTCTCAGAGGGAACAACTGCAGGCGCTGATCGCTGAAATTGATGCCATGTTGAGCAAGGCGTCTCCCAAGCTGCCTTGGGTTGCCTCCAACGAGACGGCCCAGCAGCGCAGCCTTTTGGAAAAAGCCCGGACCTACCTGCAGACGCTGCAGCAGTCGGTAGATTTGCCCGGCGATGGGGGCGTTGATCCGGCAGCGATTGCCGTTAGCGATCTATCTAGCCTAGAAGCCTCCAGTGAAGCCTCTGCCAGCAGCGTTTTACAAACGCTGCTGCAGGAGCTGCAGTATCTGCGAGGGCAAATGCTGCAGCCCCTGCGCGCCGAGATTGGCGCGCTGCAGCAGGAGCGGGAGGCGCTGCTGCGAGAGGTGCGCCAGCTAGAGTTGACGCGCCAGCAGATGCAGACCCCGGCAGCGCTAGACCAAAGCAGTGTGGACCAGCTGTTTCAGGTTTTGGCCGAGCGCCTAGAGGGGCAGCTCAGGAGCCAGATTGAGCAGAGTGTGCAGCGCTTAGACGCCGAGCGCCTAGATATTCGCCTCCTGTCAGAATCGGCCACCGCTCCGCCTGAGCTAGGCAACCCACTGCCCCAGCTCACCCCAACGCAGCGCCTAGAGCAGCTGAGGTACGTGCAGCAGCAGTCAGATGAGCTAGTGCTCAATCTCGATAAGACTCTGCGGGCGGTGTTTGAGGCCCTGCAGCAAAGCATTTATAGCTATCAGGACTCGCTCTCTCAGGGATTGGACAACATGCACACCCTGGGCCAACAGGGCGAGATGATGTTCAATGCGCTGATTAGCCACTTGGCTCAGCAGATGAGCCAGGAGGGCGCTACCTACTTAGAGCCGGGCCGGGTGGATAGACCCGCTCAGCTGCCGGTAGCTCGTCAGGAGGCGCTGACTGAGCCAGACCCATCGGTTTCGCTAGAGGGCCAGGAGACGGGTGCCGCCGCCCCGGATGCTGCTTGGGACGATCTAGATGCGCTGGATCTAGATATGGACTTTGATGAGGATGAGGAAATCACCCTCTTTCAGCTCGACGATGAGATCACCCGGCTGCAGCTCGATCAGCCGGAACCGCCATTTGACTTTGAGCCCAACCTAGAGGACGAGCCACCCACAGTCATTCAAACTGGACCCGATTCTCAGGAAGGTGTTGAAGAACCTGCCCTGCTTGATCCGCTGCAGGTGCTGGAGCAGCTAGATGAGGCGGCCTCTAGCCCTGAACCGCTTGTAGAAGTTCGTTTGGCGGCCATGGCTGCAACGCCGGCAGAGCCTTTGCTCGACGAGGGCGAGCGCTATCAGGAACTAGATGAACTCTACGAAACGCTGTTTGGAGAAGACACGGACCTATCTCCGGAGGATTTAGCGTCTGAGCTGTCGGGGATCGAAAACCCCGCTCCTTCCGAGGCGACCGTAGATCTAGCTGCCCCCGACGCGGGGATTGACGAGGACTTTGCAGAGGACTCTGAGCAGCTGGTTGAAGCCGATCTGAGCTTAGAGGCCGTCAGCCCCTTAACAGAGGGTGAACTAGGCATTGCCGATTTAGCGACTCAAGAGGCAATAGACTCGCTGTCTCTGTTTGAACCTGAGGCAGCGACGGAAGATCTAACGACCCTAGAAACGCTGCTGTTTGACCAGCCAGTAGACCAGGATGCACCGGCCCTTGAGCCCCCAGAGTCTGGGCTGTTAGCGCTTGAGATAGGGGATGCTACCTCGGGGCTAGACATCTCAGAACCCTTACCGGCACAAGCAGAATCGGCTGAAACGCTCGATACGGTCTTTGGCTCTGACTTCTCCCAATCTATTCGAGAGGAGACTTCGGTTGAAGAGCCTGCTGAAGTGGCAGATGCGATCGCATCCCTAGCTGAGCTCCTGCCCGATGAGGATGACCTCTTCGACGGCTATGAGGCAGATGTGCTTGAGAGTGCTGAGAGCAGCGCTGCCGAAGAGGACGCCTTCATTGCGGCCTCTGCCGAAGAGGATCTGCTGGCGACCGACGACCTGGCACAGTCGTCTGGCTATGGCATAGAGTTTGGCGAAGCAACCCTGGAGCAGTTGGACGCAGATCTCTCGCGACTAGAGGAGCAGGAGCCTGCCGTACCCCCGACCGTGCCCTGGGAGGAGCCATCGGCAGAAGGTATCGACCTCTTCCTAGATATGGATGAGCCTTTAGCCGCTCCTGGCGAGCCTCCGAGTACTGTACCCGAGGAATTTTGGCGCGAGATTGGGCTGAGTGCTCCCGCCGTGCCCGAACCTACTGCGCCAGACCCGGCCGAGTCGGTTACCCCAGTTGATGCTCGCGAAGTCAGGGAGCTAGAGGCGGCTACCTCATTAGACGAGCTGGTAGGAGCTTTAGGCTCAACCCCATCTCCTGAAACGCCGTCAAGCCCTGAGGCGCTCAACGACTTGCCAGAATCGGATCTGCCAGAAATGGACAGCCTGCCAGAGGCTAGTGAGCCGGCTTACGAAG
>DATNQE010000560.1:0-9233 GCA_036702895.1 Trichocoleus sp.
AAACCTATCCCCTCAGCATCTATTGCAGAACCGTCTCAAGATGCATTCCTAGCCCCTTTAAAGATTCTCCCGGAGGAAGCAGCTTTGTTTGAAGCCGTTGAATTGGGCCAGAAACTGTCAAAGGAAACTTACAAGCAGAAGGTACCCAAGCTGCGGGTTGACCTAGTCAATGCCCAGTACGAGCTGCGTCAGGCCAACTTCCCACTGATAGTTCTGCTGATGGGAGATGACCGCCATGCCTGCAACGCGGTGCTCAACAGCTTGATGGAGTGGATGGATGCCCGCTATGTCGAAGCACCCTACTTCGGCCAGCCGACCGCTGAGGAGCAGCAGCGACCCCGTTTTTGGCGCTACTGGTGTGTGCTGCCGCCGCGAGGTAAAACCGGCGTCTTCATGGGTGCCTGGGCAGCAGATGCAGTCGCTGAACGGATTGAGGGCACCCTTCAAAATGCCGAGTTTGAGCAGCGCTGCCAGCAAATTCGTCGCTTTGAGCAGGCTCTGGTCGATGACGGGGCGCTGATTCTCAAGATCTGGCTGCACCTGCCCAGGACTGCCCATGCCCAAAAGGAGAAACGCGATCGCAACTGGTACCTAAACGACCAAATCTGGAGCCTCAGCCAGCACTACGACGAGGCTATTCGGGTGGGGGAACAGCTGGTGCGGCTGACCAGTACAGAGATGGCCCCCTGGATTTTGGTGGACAGCAGCAATGCTCGCTACCGCATGGTCACCGTAGCCGAGACTATTCTCAATGCGTTAACGGCGCGCTTGCAGATGCAGTCGCTAAACGGGCAGGCTCCCGAGCGGCCCGTGGCCCTTCCCGCTACCGTAGCTCAGCTGCCATCACAGCAGACAGTGCTAAGCACCCTCGATTTGGCAGCCACTATTCCCTGGGAAGACTACCGCCCCCTGATGGATAAGTACCAAACCCGGCTGCAGCAGCTCAGCCGCAAAGCGTTTACCCAGGGCCTGTCCACCGTACTGGTGTTTGAAGGGTGGGACGCAGCGGGCAAGGGCGGCGTCATCCGACGGCTGACCCAGGCGATGGATGCCCAGATTTATACCGTGATTCCCATTGCGGCTCCCACCGATGAGGAAAACGCGCGCCACTACCTCTGGCGGTTCTGGCGTCACTTGCCCAGAGCCGGGCGGGTGCTCATTTTCGATCGCAGCTGGTACGGTCGGGTGCTGGTGGAGCGGGTCGAACACTTTGCCACCGAGGCCGAATGGCAGCGAGCCTACGGCGAGATTAACGACTTCGAAGAGCAGCTGGCTGCCCACAATAGGGTCGTGCTGAAGTTTTGGCTGCATATCGACGCCGACGAGCAGCTGCGCCGCTTCAAAGCGCGTGAGAACACCCCCTATAAGAAATACAAGATTACCGAGGAGGACTACCGCAATCGGGACAAATGGCCGGAGTACGAACGGGCCGTCTCGGATATGGTGACCACCACCAGCACAGACTACGCCCGGTGGCACCTCATTCCGGCCAACGATAAGCGCTATGCCCGCATTCAGGTGATCAAGACCCTCTGCCGGGCCCTCAAACACCATCTGTCCTAGGTCAGCTCAAAAGGCTAACCCTCTGGAGGGCTTTGGTGCATTGCCAACCTATAGCAGTAGCCGAATTGATCGGGACATGGGGCGCAGGGGTGAAATCCCTGGCTGGGGGCGCAGCCCCCACACCCCTACTCCTCTCAAACGTCCTAACCAGCTCGACACAAGCTATATCAGCCGAAGCGGTAGCCAAATCCCCGCAGGGTAGTGACATATTGCGGGTTGCTGGGGTCAGGCTCAATTTTTTCCCGCAGCCAGCGAATGTGAACGTCGACGGTTTTGCGATCGCCCACAAAGTCAGCTCCCCACACCTCTTGAATGAGGTCTTCTCGCGACCATACGCGGTTGGGCTGGCTCAAAAACAGCTCTAAAATCCGAAACTCTTTAGGAGACAGGCTAATTTCTCGCCCCTGCACAGTCACTCGAAATTCCTGGAGGTGCAGCGTGATGTCTTTAAACACCAACACCGAGGTGGCCGGCACCTGTCGTGACCAGTGCTGGCGACGCAGCAGCGCTCGACAGCGGGCCACTAGCTCTCGCATACCAAAGGGTTTTGCAAGGTAGTCGTCAGCGCCAACCTCAAGCCCCACCACCCGATCGATCTCGCTGCCCTTGGCGCTCAGGATCAAAACAGGCAGATCCAGACGGCAGTGGCGCACCAGGCGGCAAATGTCGAGGCCATTAACGCCCGGCAACATCAGATCGAGAATGGCGAGATCGACAGGGGCCGTCGTTGCGGCTTCGCCAGGACGATCCCTGCCGGTTAGGCAGAGTAGCTCCATGGCCTGAGGACCACTTTGGGCTGTTAACACGCGGTAGCCCTCCCCCGTTAGCGCCATTGCCACGGTTTCGCGGATCAGCTCCTCGTCGTCCACAACGAGGATACGTTCCTGCTGAACCGTGAACGCTGTGGGATTTTGTACCGGATCCTGGAGTGCCATGAGGTGTGCAGCGAAAGGGGGTAGGGGCACCTGAACGACAGCCCCGTACGCTCCACCATAGATTGCGTAGGGCCATGCAAGGCCGAACGCAGGGTACGCGTCAAAAAGAACTGCACGAAGTATGATCCCGGCCAGACTTTAAGGAAAGGCCATCAACAGGTTAAGCTTCCGTAAATCTTTCCGTTAACTTAAGTTTCTAGCCTCGCTGATCGTTCCAACCTGCCGGTCTGATACTCCTGTTGGGACAGCGCTTTTGCCAAAGTGTAGCCTTTGTTCCCTTAGCCCGCACCAGTCAATCTGCTGCGAATCTCGCCTTTGGTTTACTACGTTGTAAATTCCATCATGCGAGAGGCTGAGACCAGCGCTGGCAGGCTGACCACAAACCGATAGCCCGCCTCGGACGTCCCCTGCACCGTAATGCTGCCGCCGTGCAGCTCGGCCAGATGACGGCTGAGCAGCAGCCCCAGCAGCTCGCGAGTATACTCCGGCGTCGAGGCTGTCTCTTCCCCTTCGTCACTGGACTGGGGCAAATGCCAAAACGCCTCTTCCCGGTTTGCTGTTCCGTAGCCTAAAGCGTTGGCCGCGGCAAACTGAGGTTGAGTTTGACCCAAAAAGAGGTTGCCCAGGGTCACGAGGGGCTGCGGCAGCCCTTCGCCCAACCACGGGTTTGACAGTGACACAGTGAGGTTCAGTCGCTCGTTGCGGCGAGACGCATGGAGCCGGACGACGCTGTTCTCCCCGGCCATTTGGATAACGCTAAACATCAGATGGTAGAGCAACTGCTTGACCTTGCCCTTATCCAGAACCCACAGCCGCGGTCCTGGTTCCACTGTCAGCAAGAGCTGCTGCTCGTGCTTGTCAGCGATTTGCTCCAGTGTTTTCAGCACCTGCTGGCCCAGCATTTCAATGTCGATGGAAGATGGCACCAGCTGCTGGTAGCTCTCGTCGAGGCCTCCCAGCTCAATAATCTCGTCTACCAAAGCCATCAGGGTCTGGCTGCTGCTGCGGACAATTTCGGTGTACTCTCGCTGCTTGTCGGTCAACGGCCCGTAGATCTCGCGGCTGAGCATACTGGCCATGCCCATGACGGAGGTTAGGGGGTTGCGCAGCTCCTGAGTGAGCTGACCAATCAGGTTCAGCCGTACAGAGTCAATCAGCGATCGCAACATCGACTCAGATCGCTGGGCCGGTGTCGGAGCCGGTTGAGAGGGGGTGTCTACAGCATCTGCTGCATGAGCCTGCAGGCAGGCTCGCTCGTACTCACTAATGCTCCAGCGGGCGGTGAGCTCCAAAAAGGCAATTTGCTGTTGGGTAAAGGCATGGGGTTGGCGGTCCATTACGGCCAACACACCGATGCAGCGGCCCTGGGAGGTGACGAGCGGGACTCCGGCATAGGCTCGAACACCGTAAGTCTGCACCATTTGGCAGCTAACAAAGGCTGGATGCTCAGCAACATCGCTCAGCACACAAGGCTGCTCGCTATCGAGCACGTAAACTCCAAAAGATTCCCCCAGGCTGATTTGGCGAGACTTTGCCAACGGATTCATCAGCCCCAGCTGGGAAAGGCCTACCGCTGCTTTGAAGTGTTCGGTTGTGGCGCTTGCCACGCTCAGGGTGCAGATGGGCAGGTGCAGAAAGCGCGCCGCCATCTGCACGGCTTCTTCAAAAACCGGAATACTTTCTGACTCTAACAACCCCAACGCCTCTATAGCCTGTCCTCGACGGGTAACACGTTCGGCAGGAGAGTGCCCTTCTAACAGGCAAAACAGTCGAGGCTCTGGATACGGATCAGCGGCATTAGAAGAAGTGCTATAGAAAGATGAATGATCCATTACTTTAGCCGAACATTCCAGTCGTACAGCTATAGAATTCCCGGCTACATTTTGATCTCAACGAACCTGAAGGAAAAAAGACGGAAGATTTGACCGCTTTCGGTCTAATTTCTGGTTAAAAATACGGAGATTGGGAAGAAATTGAGGCTTTAGCAGGCGTATCCCTAGAATTGCTGATGTCAACCTAAGCTGCTGGTTGCTAATAGCAATCTGCGGCTAACAGTCGCTCTGCAACCAACAGCAACAATTTTGATCGGGAGCAAAATTGAGGCGAGATTAATCTTCCAGCATGCGCCTCGAGCGTACTTCGGTCAAAGCCCGGCTGAGCTCGAGAAATCCTTGAGCTTCCGCCGTTTGGGTAACGTAGACGGGTTGGTGTTGCAGTTGAGGCCAATAGTGCTGGATGTTGGCAACCCCCACCGAGTTGGGAAAAGTGGCTGGGTCAAACAGACTTTCGTCGTTGGGGCTATCGCCCACGGTTACCACCTGGTCGGGCGTCAGGTCAGGGAAGTGATCAGCTAGAACCTGCAGCAGGGCGCTGGCCTTACTCTGCTGGGGCAGTTTGAGGTGGCATTGCACTGTGCTGTAGGTAAAGCCCCAACCCGCAGCCGCCGTTGTGGCGGCTAGATCGTCTAGATCCTCCTGGCTTAGGCCGGCTACGTCAAACGTCCAGTCGCTGAGGCGGTAGCGGTTGTCGGTTGACTCTTGCAGGTGGGGCCGCTGGCTCTGCAGCTGGCCAAACAGCTCGGCTAGCGCCTGGCGGTGGTGGCTCAGGTCACGTATTTTGCTCAGCAGGATGGGGGCAGCGTTGCCTCCGGCAAAAAACAGGCCGCCGTTTTCAGCGATCGCACCGGCTACGGGCAAATACTCAACCAGGGCGCTGACCCAACCCGCGGAGCGGCCTGTCACCAGCAGCACGGGCAGCCCTGCCCCCTGTAAATCTTGAAGTCCCTGCAGCAGCAGGGGGGTGAATTGACCGTTTTGGGTGAGGGTGCCGTCCAGGTCAGTGGCGACCAGACGCAGGTGCGATCGCAATTTTGCAAAAGCAGGGCTAGAGAGTGCCTGAAAATCGGGCATGAGTTCTAAACTGTGGCCTAAACTGTGGGTTGACGTGGCGGGGTGAACTGAAGACGGCTATGACCCAACTGTCTCCGGATCAGCGGAATTACTACTATCTAATCGAAGCAGCTCGGGCGGGAATTCACAAACCTATTCTGGCTGCTCTTTACGCTGTGCATCAGCAGCCTACTTTGGTAGATGGTGAAACAGGGCTGGGCATATCGTCGATTAACCGCATTGCGCTGGAGCAGGTCAACAGCCTGCCTGAGCAGGTGCAGTATGCTGCCAACACCCTACGCAGCTTAACTGGCGCCCTGATTGCCGAGGGCTGGCCGGGCAGCGACCTGTGGATGAGCGAGCAGGGCCGCTACAGCGACCGCTTTCTTACCCGCGTTGCCGAAGGCTATAGTCCGTCTCCCAGCGACACCGCCGCTGCTCGGCTCGAACCCTGTGATCCAGAAGCTTTGATTCGGGCGTATTTAGCCGATATCGAGACTGACTACGGGGCGAGCCAGCTGCCCCACAACCTGGCCAGCCTTGATCTCAACCTGCTAGCCTTCGCGGAGCGCATTCCCCCCAACTATAGTCGGCTCGACTTTCAGCGCCAGGCTCTGCTAGAGGCGGCCCGCATCTGGCGCCAGTTGGACACTCAAGAAGCCGTTGTCGCGGCGCTTGGGGTGCCCCAAACAGACGGAGTGGTAGACGAGAGTGCCCTTGACCAGGCTCTTGTGGAGTTTGTCCAGCAAGTGGCCCGCTATTTTTCTGGCTATCCCAATCAGCGAGAGGCGCTGATTCGGCTAGTGCAGCTGTGGCGCACCCTAGACTCGCGGGAGGACACCATTCAGTGGCTCCAAACCCATGACCCTAGAGCCGCAGAAACTAATTTAGAAATTGTCGATCCGGCCCTGATGGCCTTTGTCGAGAGCCTGCCGCTGCTGTACCAGGGTCGAGGCGACCAGCGCTTTGCCCTGACCGAAGCCTACCGTCTCTGGCGGCGGCTGGACTCTCGCAGCACGGCTCTCAAAGCGCTGGGTATTGATCCCAACAGTCTGGTGCAGCAGGCTGACAACCCCGAAGCGCTGAAGGACTCGGCCCGGCAGGTAGACCGGGCGCTGCTGAGCTTTATTGCCCAGGTACCCCAGACGTATCGTGAAACCCCGGAGCAGCGGGAGGCTTTAATTCGGCTGGTCCAGATCTGGCGACGTCTAGATAACCGCATTGCGACGATTCAGTCTCTGTTCGAGGATTTGCGGCGAATGGCTCGAGCGGAGCGTAACTCCCCCGACGCGATGCCCGCTCCCAAACCGGCCCCAGCCCCACCTCGGCCTGCTCGCTGGACCCCGAGCAACCTGCAGCTAGCCGCCCCGATCGTTCCTAACGGCAGCTTTACCTGGGCCGAAGCGACCCACGGCGGCACCCGTATGCCCACCGATCAGGCTACCGTCAACGCCGTAGTTCGCATTGCTACTCTGGCCCAGCAGGCGCGCGATCGCATCGGCCGTCCTTTCCACGTCACGAGCTGGTACCGTCCGCCCGAGATCAACCGTCGGGTTGGGGGCGCTTCGGCTAGCCGCCACATTGTGGGAGACGCCATCGACTTCTACTGCCCTGGCCTATCTGGCGATCAGCTTTACCGCGCGCTTGATCCCTGGTGGCCCGGTGGGCTGGGACGCTACCGAAACTTCCCCTATCTTTGCCACCTAGACGCCCGCAGCTACCGAGCTCGGTGGACGCATTGAGGTTGGGGAGCAAGGAGCGGAAAAACAACGGCAAATCTAATATTCTCTGGAAAACAGAACACCAGTACTGAATTATATTGCTGACAAGACCACGTAGGGTCGCACGCTACTATATTAAGGAATGTTGAACGTGCGCCCCTTTCCGCCGTTACCCCATGCCTAAGTCAGATTCGTCTGCTAAGAATGCTGTTGCTTCCCGCAACGGCAAGGTTGCTAAACAGGATTCCCAAAAGAACTCCTCAACTCCTGGATTAGCCAGCGGGCATCACCCCCGACAGGCGGCGGTGGACGAGGCGGTCATCCGCATTCGGGGTGCCCGTCAGCACAACCTGAAGAACGTTGATCTGGAAATCCCCCGCAACCAGCTGATTGTGTTTACCGGGGTTTCAGGATCGGGCAAGTCGTCTCTGGCCTTTGACACAATTTTTGCGGAGGGCCAGCGGCGCTACGTTGAGTCTCTCAGTGCCTACGCCCGTCAGTTTTTGGGCCAGGTAGACAAGCCCGATGTCGACGCCATCGAGGGCCTGAGTCCAGCCATTTCGATTGACCAAAAATCCACCTCCCACAACCCCCGTTCCACGGTGGGCACGGTCACCGAGATCTACGACTATCTGCGTCTGCTGTTTGGGCGGGCGGGCGAGCCCCACTGCCCGGTATGTGCTCGCAGCATCTCCCCCCAGACTATTGACCAGATGATTGATCGGGTGATGGCGCTGCCCGATCGCACGCGCTTTCAAATTTTGGCGCCGGTGGTGCGCGGTAAAAAGGGCACCCACAAAAAGCTGCTCTCTAGCCTGGCGGCTGAAGGGTTTGTGCGGGTGCGGGTGAACGGCGAGATCCGCGAGCTGACCGACAACATTGAGCTGGACAAGAACTACGCCCACACTATTGAGGTGGTGGTAGACCGTCTAGTGCGCAAGGACGGCCTGCAGGAGCGTTTGGCTGACTCCCTGGCGACCTGCCTGAAGCGTTCTGAGGGCATCGCTGTCATTGATGTTTTACCGGATGCCTCGGGGCAGACCCCGGCTCCGCCCGAAGCTGCTAAGGACAACGTTGTGTCCCTGTCTGATCGGCTGCCCATGGCCGCGGAGGGTGGGGGCGCTTACGGGGCTCTCAAGGAGATGGTGTTCTCCGAAAACTTTGCCTGCCCTGAACACGGCGCGGTGATGGAGGAACTCTCGCCCCGTCTGTTCTCCTTTAACTCGCCCTATGGGGCCTGCCCCCACTGTCACGGCCTGGGCAGCCTGCGAACATTCTCGGCGGACCTGGTGGTGCCCGATCCAAGTTTGCCTGTTTATGCTGCGATCGCACCCTGGTCGGAAAAAGACAATACCTATTACTTCTCCCTGCTATACAGCGTCGGTCAGGCGTTTGGCTTTGAAATCCAAACCCGTTGGGATCAGCTCACCGCTGAGCAGCAGCACATTGTTCTCCACGGCTCCGAGGAAAAAATCTACATCGAGAGCGACTCCCGCTACCGTGAGACCAAAGGCTACCATCGGCAGTATGAGGGCGTTCTGCCCATCCTGGACCGGCAGTACCGCGAGTCTAGCTCTGACCTTTACAAGCAAAAGCTGGAGAAGTACCTGATCGACCAGCCCTGCGAGGTCTGTCAGGGGGCGCGGCTCAAGCCCGAGTCGCTGGCAGTTAGAATCGGCCCCTACACTATTCAGGATCTAACGAACGTTTCCATCCGGGACTGTCTAAATCGCATTGAGGGCCTGGTAGGGGAGGGGGGTGAGACGCCCCAACTTACGGCTCGACAAATGCAGATTGGCGACCTGGTGCTGCGGGAAATTCGCGCTCGTCTCCAGTTCATGCTGGACGTAGGGCTCGATTATTTAACCCTGCACCGCACTGCTATGACTCTTTCGGGCGGCGAGGCTCAGCGCATTCGTCTGGCTACGCAGATTGGCTCTGGTCTCACCGGGGTGCTCTACGTGCTGGATGAGCCTAGCATTGGTCTGCACCAGCGCGACAACGACCGTCTGCTCAATACCCTGCATCGTCTGCGCGACTTGGGCAATACGCTCATCGTGGTCGAGCACGATGAAGACACCATTCGAGCCGCCGACTACCTGGTAGACATTGGCCCAGGGGCGGGC
>DATNQE010000123.1:0-4684 GCA_036702895.1 Trichocoleus sp.
CGACCAGAGCGAGATGTTCAACCTCTACCACAGCCAGTCGGCCCAGGGCGACTTCTACAACGCAGGCTATTACGCTAACCAGGCGATTGACCGAACGCTAGATCTGGCGATGGGGGCACCGTCGGAGGCCGAAGCGATCGCATTTTGGAAAGCCGCCCAGTGGGACGGCCAGCAGGGATTCACAGCCAAGGGCGATGCTGCCTGGGCCTGGCTGGTAAACCTCGATCACACCTATTTTGTCCATGAATGTCTGGACATCGGCCAACCCCAGGTTGAGCCCCACGGCCACGGCTGGCCAATTACTGCCAACATCGCGAGCTGGAAGTGGACATGCAACTAAAGCCAATTCTGCTGTTTTTCAGCTACAAGCTAGTGCGGCTGGCGCTGCTGCTAGTTGCCGTAGCAGTGCTCACCTTTGGCCTGATGAGCCTATCGCCAATTGACCCAGTGCAAGCCTATGTTGGGGCCGATATGCTGCAGATTAGTGCAGCCCAGCGGGATTTGATCGCCGAGCGCTGGGGGTTAGATCAGCCAATGATTGCCCGCTTTTGGGACTGGTTTGGGCAGATCATTCAGGGCAACTGGGGCACCTCAATGGTGTTTAATCAGCCGGTGCTGCAGGTGATCGGCCAGCGGTTTCAGGTGTCGCTGCAGCTGCTTGCGATCGCATGGCTCCTATCCGGTTTGCTAGGGCTAGTGTTGGGTGTGTTGGCTGGGGCCTTTGAAGGCACCTGGATTGATCGGGGCATTCGCCTCTACGCCTATACCTTGGCCTCATCGCCAACGTTTTGGGTGGCGCTGCTGCTGCTGATCCTTTTTTCGGTGTCGCTGCGGCTCACGCCCATCTGCTGCGCGACTCCGCCCGGTGTACTGGCCCAAAATGTCACCTTCTGGCAGCATCTGCACCACCTGCTGCTGCCTGCCCTCACCTTAAGCATTATCGGCATCGCCAACATTGCCCTGCACACGCGCCAGAAGCTGATTGACGTGCTGCACAGCGACTATGTGCTGTTTGCCCGGGCCCAGGGCGAGAGCCTATGGGGCGTTTTGCAGCACCACGGTCTGCGAAACATCCTGCTGCCCGCGCTGACTCTGCAATTTGCCTCGCTCAGCGAGCTGTTTGGTGGTTCGGTGCTAGTGGAGCAGGTGTTTGCCTATCCAGGGCTGGGGCAAGCGACGGTACAGGCGGCTCTGCGCAGTGACGTGCCGCTGCTGGTAGGCATCGTTTTTTTCAGCGCTCTGTTTGTCTACACCGGCAATACCCTGGCCGATCTGTCTTACCAGGTAATTGACCCCCGCATCCGCATCGGCGGCAGGAGGACGGCATGACGACCTTTGCACCTACGCAAATTCGCGCGCCCAAACAGCAGAGCAATCGACGACAGCAGACCCTCTGGACGATTGGGCTGTGCGCCTTCTTTTTGGCAGCTATTATCCTTAGCACCTGGTTCATTGGTGATGCTGGGCTAAACCCGGTGCTGACCCAACGTAACCAGCCTCCCTCACTGGCTCACCCTTTTGGCACTGACTGGTTGGGCCGAGACATGTTGTCGAGATCGCTCCACGGCATGTCTCTCAGCCTGCGAGTGGGGCTGCTCGCCGCCACTGCCAGTGCGCTGATTGCTGCTCTGTTGGGATTGACTGCTGGCACCCTGGGCGGTTGGGTCGATGCTGTCATCTGCTGGATTATCGACGTGTGCTTTAGCCTGCCCCACCTGGTGCTGCTGATATTGATTGCCTTTGCCGTAGGGGGCGGCACGCGGGGCGTGATTATCGCCGTGGCGCTAACTCACTGGCCAAGCCTGGCTCGCGTCATTCGGGCAGAGGTACTGCAGGTTAACAGCTCTGACTACGTGCAGCTCTCTCACCGGTTAGGCCGATCTCCCACCTGGATTGCCCGCCACCACATGGTGCCTCACGTCATCCCTCAGCTGCTGGTAGGGCTAATTCTGCTGTTTCCTCACGCCATTCTGCACGAGGCGGCGCTGTCGTTTATTGGCATTGGCATTTCGCCGCACCTGCCCGCCATTGGCATCATTTTGGCCGAGTCGATGCGGCACCTGTCTACCGGCTACTGGTGGCTGGGAGTGATGCCTGGACTGCTGCTACTGCTGTCAGTTAAGGCGTTTGATTGGCTGGGTGAAAACCTGCGAGCCTTGCTGAATCCGAAGACGAGTCAGGGGTAGCCATGCTTTCAATTTCTAATCTCAGCGTTACCTTCACCCAGTACGAACAGGGGCTGCGCCGCAAGCAGCTAACCGTTATTACCGACTTGGACCTGGAGGTTAAGACTGGGGAGGTGGTGGCGGTGGTGGGCGCTAGTGGCTCTGGCAAGAGCCTGCTGGCCCACGCCATTTTGGGAATTTTGCCCCAGAACGCGACCGTCGGTGGCACGATGCTGTTTCAGGGTCAACCGCTGACGCCCCAGCGGTGCCAGCAGCTGCGCGGTAAGGCCATTGCTTTAATTCCTCAGTCGGTGGGCTATCTGGATCCTTTGATGCAGGTGGGCCAGCAGGTGCAGAGGGTAGCCCAGCTAAATGGCCTATCGAAAGGAGCTGCGCGAACGGCAGTCAAACGCACCTTTGAGCGCTACGACCTGCCCCCTCAGACTCAGCGCTGTTACCCGTTCCAGATATCGGGGGGCATGGCGCGGCGGGTGCTGGTCTCTACAGCCGTTGTCAGTCAAGCAGATTTGGTCATTGCCGACGAACCCACGCCAGGCCTGCATCCCGACGTGGTAGTCGAAACGTTGAACCACCTGCGGGAACTGGCCCAGGAAGGGCGTGGTGTGATCTTGATCACCCACGACATCGAAGCGGCGCTGATGGTGGCCGACCGGGTGGCCGTATTCTATGCCGGAACAACGGCGGAAATAGCGTTGGCCCAGGACTTTGCTACCGGGAACCTGCGCCATCCCTACACCCAAGCGCTCTGGCGATCGCTTCCGCGAAACGATTTCACTCCAGTACCGGGCAACCAGCCCAGTCCTGAGGCGCTGCCCGTGGGGTGTTTGTTTAGCGACCGCTGCTCCTGGATGACAGAGGCGTGTTTGCCAGAGCGGCCGGCGCTACGGGCAGTTCGAGGCGGTTTAGTGAGGTGTATCCATGCTGATAGGTGAAGGACTTTGGTTTCGCTATGCGCCCCAACTGCCCTGGGTAGTACAGGCGCAGACAATTGCGCTACAGCCGGGTGAGGTTGTGGGCCTGATGGCCCCTTCGGGCTTTGGTAAAACGACCCTGGCCAAGCTGCTGGCGGGCTACCTGACCCCAACCCGAGGCAAAGTAAGCGTAGACAGCCAGCCCCTGCCCCAACGGCGTTACTGCCCGGTGCAGCTCGTCTTTCAAAACCCGGAGCTAGCGGTCAACCCACGCTGGCGGATTGACCAGATTTTGCGCGAAGGCCATCCCCCCCAGATACATCAGCTCGATGCCCTGGGCATTCATCCCGGCTGGCTCAGCCGCTACCCACACGAGCTGAGCGGTGGGGAGCTGCAGCGAATTGCGATCGCACGCACCCTCAACCCCCAGACCCGCTACCTGATTGCCGACGAAATGACGGCTATGCTCGATGCCAATACCCAGGCCCTAATCTGGCAGGCCGTTTTGGACTACACCCGATCCCACCAGATCGGGGTTTTGGTGGTCAGCCACAACTGGCCCCTGGTGAGGCGGCTGTGCGAGCGCATCCTTGATTTGGCTGCTATTCAAGACCAATCAACTCTAGTTCCTCAGTAGTCGCAGCCCGCTCAACGTCACTATCACCGTCGAGCCTTCATGCCCCAGCACGCCAAAGGGCAACGTGATGTTGCCCGCAAAATTGAGAATCAGCAAAATCACCACAAATCCGAGGGCAAACACAATGTTTTGCTTGACTACGCTTTGGGCGCGGCGGCCCAGGCGAATCGCGTGCTCTAGCTGCTCCAGTCGATCGGCCATCAACACAACGTCGGCGGTTTCAAGCGCTACATCGCTGCCTGCGGCCCCCATTGCAATGCCGACAGATGCCTGAGCCAGAGCGGGCGCATCGTTAATGCCGTCGCCTACCATCGCCACCATCTGGTACTGCTTCTGCAAGCGCCGAATCACGTCCACCTTGTCTTCGGGCAGCAGCTCGGCATGCACTTGGTCTACTCCAATCTGCTGAGCAATGCTCTCGGCTGTGCGTGCGTTATCCCCGGTCAGCATGACGATCTGCTCAACTCCTAACTGCTTGAGTTGGGCGATTGCCCGCGCTGCAGCCGGGCGCACGGTGTCGGCGACGGCGATGATGCCCAGAACCACACCCTCATAAGCAACCCACACCACCGTCTTGCCTTCCGCTTCCCACTGCTGGCTCTGTTGGATCAGGGCTGGGGAAGCGCCCTTGGCCTGGGACCGGACAAAAGCAGCTTTGCCAACTACAGCTGTTTGATGATTAATTTCTCCAGTAATGGCCAGCCCAACTTTGGCCTGGCCATTGACGGCCTCTGTCCAGGTAAGATGCTGCTGACGGGCAGCCTGCACAATTGCCTCACCAATAGGATGCTCAGACAGGCTTTCCAACGCCGCTGCAATTTTCAGTAATGTCTGCGTGGACTGCTCAACTGCCAGCATACCGACCACCTCAACCTTGCCCGTTGTCAGCGTTCCGGTTTTGTCGAATGCGATCGCACGCACCTGCCCAATTCGCTCTAGCTGTGCCCCAT
>DATNQE010000575.1:0-3152 GCA_036702895.1 Trichocoleus sp.
TCGGAGCGGCTGGTGCAGGAGGCCCTCGACGAGTTGAGTAAAGATCGCACAACGCTGGTGATTGCTCACCGCCTTTCGACCATTCGCAGGGCCGATCAAATTGCGGTGCTGGAGAATGGCCGGGTGCAGGAGGTCGGTACCCACAGTGAGCTGCTGGCTCAGGGTGGACTGTATGCCAAGCTCCACGCAATCCAGTTTGCGAGGCAGCAGGCCGCTTCGTCTCCAGAGCAGCTCTGGCTCAACCAGACCTCCCACCAGCTCAGAACGCACCTAACGCCGCTGATAGGGGCTCTGCAGCTGCTGGCAGATAGAGCCGTCGAGACCCATGAGGAGGAACAGGAGCTAACTCAGGAGGCTTACGACGCCACCCTTAGCCTCTACAAAGCATTGGAGCGAGCCGAGCGGCACTACATTTCCCTTCAGGGCTCAGATGAGGATTGATAATGGCCGCTATTTCACCCCAGTACTACCTCTTTTTCGTTAGAGACGTGCTACCCCAGCCGGCTGCTCACTTGATTCAGGTAGTGCAATGCGCCAACGCGGCGGCCAACCTGGGGTACCCGTCGGTTTTGAGCTACCTGCAACGGGGACCCCTGGCCTGGAATCCGCTGAGGTGGGTTGCGGCTTTACCCCCTCGGCCAGTCGATCCCGACTTTGCGGCGTTTTATAGCACCCAGAATCGCTTGAACCTGCTGCCGCTGCCCATGCCCTGGCCCATTGACCGGGTTAAAACAAAGCTGACCAACGCCAGTACGGTTGCCTGCAAGTACTACTGGCCGCTGCAGCTGCGATCGCGCACCAAGCTCGTACACACCCGCGACTGGAACTTTGTTAAAGCGGCCATCAAAAGCGGCGTGCCGGTCATTTACGAGTGCCATCACTGTCTGCCGCACCCCTACGAGGCCGAGATCGTAACGAATCCGCTGCTGCAGGTTGCCGTTACGGTGGTTGAAACCGTGCAGCGCAACATGATTGCGAACGGCATGCCCCCAAACAAAATCAGAGTTGTGCCCAATGGCTTTAACCGTCAGTTTTTGGAGCGCCACCCGGAGGGCGCTACCGCCTGGCGAGATCAGCTTCTGCCCTCGCCCCAGCATAAGCTAGCCGTTTACGCAGGCGCGCTGCAAAACTTCAAGGGCGTTGATCTGCTGTTGGAGATTGCCCCTCAATGCCCCGACGTTGTTTTTGCGCTGGCAGGAGGACCGGTTGAGCAGCAGGCGCACTACCAGGCACAGTGCGATCGCAACGGCTTGAGCAACGTCAGATGCCTGGGGTTTTTGCCCCAGAATCAGCTGGCGGAGCTGCTGCAAGCCGCCGATGTGCTGCTGCACCCGCACCGAATGGGTCCGGCAGCGACTTTCACCTCGCCCCTCAAGCTGTTTGACTACCTAGCTTCGGGAACGCCGATTGTCGCCAGCGAAATTCCCTCGTTAGAGAGTTTTAAGGGCACAGCTGCGATCTCAGCCTGGTGCCCACCCGATAGCCCGAACGACTTGATCAAGGCGCTGCGCCAGGTGCTGGCGACCAAGCCTCGTAGAGCCGAGGGCTACCCTGACATGATCGAGTACGTGCGGCAGTATTCCTGGGAAAACCGGATCAAGACCATTCTCGATCAGGTGGATCCTGCTTTGCGCCCAGATCCTATCCATTCCTGCTGAGAAGCTGCTTCCAGCTTCAATCCTTCTGTACCGTTCTCCCCCCAAGCGCTTATGACCCAAACTGTCGGCATGGTGAGCAGCTACTCTGGTCTCGATCAGGCAGACTGGCTGTGGAAGCAGACGCCTCATGCCTTTGGCGTCTGGGGCCAGATTCAAATGCAGGCGCAGGCGGCTCAGCCTGACCTATTGCTGCTCTACCAGTTTGACTTTCACCGCGTGCTCAATCCGCCCCGGTCGTCTTGGCCCAAACGCCTTCTCAAAAGGACCGCGGCCCCAGCGCGGCAGCTGCCGCCCCAGCTGACGCAGCTGCCGCTAGAGCGAACTGTGTTTCTGCTGCGGGAGCCGCCCCTGCCGGAGGTCGTGTCCGAAAATCGGCAAAACTACGCCCATGCTCAAGCGTACTGCGGCTATGTTTCTGGCCCCGACGACGATGCGCCTCAGCCCGACTACATGCCCGCCATCTGGTATGTCAACCAGTCTTTTCAGGAACTCAACGAGAGCCCGCCGCCTGAGAAGTTGCGGTCCTGCAGCTGGATTACCTCGGGCATTAACCGCACTGCTAACCATCGACAGCGGCTAAACTTTTTGCGGGATTTGCAGGCCAGCGGCCTACCCGTGGATGTGTATGGGAGAGGGCTGCCCGATTGGGTGCGCAGCGGCGGCTCACTGCAAAACAAGTGGTCGGGTATGGCCCCTTACTACTACAACCTGGCCGTTGAGAACTATGCTGACAACGCCTGGTATGTCAGTGAAAAGCTCTGGGATGCCCTACTCTCCTGGTGTTTGCCGATCTACTATGGCGGTCCGGCAGCCGACGCTCTACTGCCTCCCGGCAGCTTTCTGCGGCTGCCCAGCCTGGATGCTCAAGGCATCGCCTATATTCAGGAGGTAATGGCTAGCCCCGATGCCTGGTACGCCGCTAAGGCTGCGATCGCAGAGGCCCGTCAGGTTATTTTGCACAAACTCAATCTCCTAAACTGGCTCTCGGACTACGTGGGCAAGCTAACCTAAGCGCCCCAAATTTGCCCTGGCATTTCCTACCCCCACCGCTATGGACGGCATTTGCACCCTCGCCAACGACCGTGTCTATGACCAGCTAGTAGCCCTACTCAACAGCATTGAGGCCAATGCTGGGTGCTCCATGCCCGTCTGCATCTATCCCTACGATGACCAGGTGGATCGGGTGCGGCAGCTGGTAGCAGAGCGACCCCAGGTGCAGCTGTTTGAAGACCGCAGCGTCATCGAACGTTGGGATTTGCTGGTGGAGCAGATTTGGGCCACCCACCCTACCGCCCGCCAGCAGTGGCAGGCCGTGGGCAGCCAAGGCGTTCATCGCCAAGGCACTCATCGCCGCTACTGCGCTTTTGAGGGGCCGTTTGATCGCTTTCTATACATGGATGCCGACACCCTTCTGCTTGGCCCGGTGGATCCGATCTTTCAGGCGCTGAATACCTGCGCCTGGGTTACCTACGATTTCCAGCACAAAGACCTCAG
>DATNQE010000614.1:0-3714 GCA_036702895.1 Trichocoleus sp.
TGCGGGAGTTAATGGATGATATTCCCGAGGAAGATTTCCCCAAACGGCCTTCCCTAAACCGGCGCGAGGGCACTATTGAGGCCAAACCAGTTAAGCCACGCAGAGTGACCGCCGCTAGGGCAGGAGAAAGTGATGGGGAGCAGGCGTCTGAGGATCGGCCAGAGCGCTCATCTCGCTCAGAGTCATCAGAGCCTAGTCGTCCGGCCCCCTCACGGAGTCGCTCCGAGCCTGAGCCCGAGCCAGAATCTAGCCCCGAGCCCAGCCGTCAACCCAGTCCTAGACCGTCTGCCCCCAGCGGCACTGGCGCCCCTGCGGCACCCCCTCCAGCTGAGCCACCGAGTCAGCCGGCAGCACCTCCACCAACCCCAGCAGCGCCGGCGCCGGCCCCCCCTCCAATTGAAGCGCCTCCGCCAGCAGCCCCTGCACCTCCTGCTCCTGCACCGGCTCCACCGCCTCTGCCTGCCCCAATTGAATCTGGGGGTGAAGGATAGGGCAGATTTTACGCTCTGCGGCGGATAGAGCTAGCCAAAGTAGCCATCCAAGAGCAGTCATAGAGGAAAGCTGTGGAAAGCAGCCGAAGTCTTCTATACTTAATAAAAGTATAGATTCGGAGCAACACATCCCATGGCGCTACTCTTGGGTGCTGCAGCGAACAGCGGTTTACCCGCATCGTTTGTTTTGGTTTACGCCGTTGGTTTTATCGCGGCCATTGGCATTGGCTCCATTGCCTGGTACAACTCAAGACGTCCACCGGGTTGGGAGGGCAAAGAGCGGCCGGGCTTTATCCCCGAAGTCAAAAATACCGAGTTTGAAGAGGGCTAGTCGGGTCTTTCGTCAGCCACAATCGGCTTAATCCAAATTAGTGGCGTTAAGCCATTAGAGAGTGGGCGCAGGAGGTAATGTCCCCTGCGCCCACTAATTTTTAGGTTCGTGAACCCTGTAAGCCGGATTTAAGGGAGTAGCTCTATAGCCTTACGCGGTGGACCTTCTCAACCTTGTTCAACCTACTGTTTGGCTTGATGGCGGTCGCTGCGGTAGCGAATGTATTCAGAGGCAGCCGCAATTAGGCCAGATCCCATGATCAGCACAACGCTCAAGGCGTTGATATCGGGTTTAACCCCCGTTCTCACTCGGCTAAAAATTTCTAGCGGCAGCGGATTGGCGCCTCCACCTGCGGTAAAGCTGGAAATTAAAAGATCGTCCATGCTCAGCACAAACGCTAGCAGGCATCCGGAGATGATGCCTGGAGCAAGCTGGGGAATTAACACCTTGAGCAGCGCCTGTAGGGGGGTAGCGCCCAGATCAAGCGCTGCTTCCTCAAGATTGGGATCGAGCCCCTGCAAACGGCTCGATACAACCACCGCGATGTAGGCCAGACAAAACACCATGTGCGCCGCGATAATCGTCCAGATGCTCAGGGGGATGGCGGCCGAGGCGAGAAATACCAGCGTCGCTACGGCAATGGCAATGTCTGGGACGATTAGGGGCAGATAGGACACCCCCCGGTAAAGGGGCTTCCCTGGGAAGCGATACTTAGCGAGGCCAATAGCCATTAAGGTGCCTAGCACAGCCGAAAGACCCACAGCACAGAAAGCCACTGTAAGGCTGTCTTGCAGCGCTGAGAAGATGCGGCTATCGGCAAACAGGGTGCGATACCACCGCAGGCTAAAGCCTTCCCACCCGGCGCTGTAGCGCGACTCATTGAAGCTGTAAACAGCCAGCACCAGAATGGGTAGATACATGAAGACAAACATCAGCCCCGTAAAGGGCCCCTGCCAGGCAGGCATCTGCGATCGCAAGTTAAAACGTGTCATAAACCCTCCCCCAACAGGAACCTACCACCAGGGCTGAAACGATGCGTTGATTCGACGTAGATGGATGTATCACGGTAAGGCTCTACTGGTGGGTCTCGGAGACAGAGGAGCGATCGCCATACTTCAACAGCGCCGCAATCGACAGGCTCACCGCTAAAATCAGCACCATGCTCAGGGCCGAGCCAAACCCCCAGTTGCGCGTGGGCCCTAGAAACTGGTTGTAGATTAGGCGCGCTACGTTCATAGAAGAGGCGCCGCCCAGCAGCGTAGGCACAACAAAATCTCCCAAGCTAGTAATGAACACCAGCAGACATCCTGCGGCAATGCCGGGCAGGGATTGGGGAATGGTCACTTTCCAAAAGGCCTGGGGTGGAGTAGCTCCCAAGTCAGAGGCGGCTTCTAGCAGTCGCACATCCAGCTTCTCCAGAGAAGCGTAGAGAATCAGCACCATGTAGGGCAAAAAGCTGTAGCTGAGGCCGATAAACACCGAGGCCGAGGTATTGAGCCAGTTCTGAGTCGGCAACCCCAGCGCGCCCAAAATCAGATTGAGCAATCCTGTGGGCCGCAAAATCGTAATCCAGGCGTAGGCCCGTAGCAAAGACGAGGTCCACAGAGGCAAGACAAAGGCTACTAGCAGCAGGTTGCGCCATCGGGCGGGCGCCATGAGGGCAATCCAGTAAGCTACCGGAAAGCCCAGCAGCAGGCAGATTAAGGTTGCTCCCACGGCAAAAAACAGAGAACGGCCCATCACGGTTAGATAAACCGGCTCCAAGATTTGTAGATAGTTGCCCAGGCCGTGGGCCCCTACGGCCTCGCCAGGACGAAGCCCCGGCACTAGGCTGATATCCAAAATCAGCAGGGTGGGAATTACCAGAAATAGCGCCAGCCAAACCCCCGGCGGTGCCAGAAAGGCCAGCGGGCCGAGTAGCCGAGTGAAATACCGCCAGCCGGACGAGCTAGAGGACGCCTTAAACTCGGCGGGTGAGGCGGAAGTTGGATTTGCCATAGTGCGCAGTAGGAGGTAAGACGTGAGCGCTGCGGACAGGCCCAACGGAGAAACTGGATTTAGGCACTGGTGATTTCTGTCCAGTAGCGATCATATAGGGTGATGACATCGCCAATTGGAGCAATCCCCTCACAGTTCGCCAGCACATCTTCTGAGGGAAACAGATCCTTGTTGTTCTTCAGCTCATCGGAAATCAGATCAAAGGCCGCTCCGTTAGGCGTGGCAAACGAAAGACGCTCTACCGCATCCTTAGAGACTTCGGGCTGCAGCATGAAGTTAATCCAGGCGTAGGCAGCCTCCACATTGGGCGCCGAGGTGGGAATCACCATCGTGTCTGTCCAGACCGAGGAACCGCTAGCCGGGACAACATACTCCATGCGCTCGTCCTCTAGCGTGGCCGCGATCGCATCGACTGAGTAGCTCATCACCATAGCTAGATCGCCCCCTAAAAGCTGCTCCTCAAACCCAAAGGACTTGAACGAGGCCAAGTGGGGCTTGAGCTCGTTGAGCCGGGCAAAGGCCTCCTCCAGCTGCTGAGGATCGGTCGCGTTATAAGAGTACCCCAGGGACTTCAGCACCGCTCCCATGGTTTCTCGCACGTCGTCTAGCAAAGTAATGCGGCGAGATAGATCCTCTTTGTTGTCCCAAAGATAGCTCCAGTCCTCAGGGGTGCCCGATACCAGCTCTCGATTGTAGAGCAACCCTGTCGTGCCCCAGCTGTAGGGAATGCTGTGGGTGTTGCCAGGGTCGTACACCGGATTGGCCCACTTATCTAGCAGGTTTTCGGTGCCCTTGATGCGGGACTTGTCTAGCTCAGTGAGCATTCCCATTTCTAGCATCTGGGCCACCATGTAGTCAGAGGGGTAGAGAATGCTGTAGGTATCTCCACCGCCT
>DATNQE010000633.1:0-2743 GCA_036702895.1 Trichocoleus sp.
TCCAGCTACAGCCTTACCCTTCGCCTCAAGATTCCCAACCAGGCCGGAATGCTGGCCCGCGTGGTTCAGGCCATTGCCGAAGCCCGAGGCAACCTCGGGGATATGGATCTGGTCAGCCGCAGCCGCAAGTCGCTGGTGCGCGACGTCACGGTAGATGCCGCTAGCGAGGAGCACGCTGAGGAGCTTGTCAGGGCCGTGCGCGCCCTCAACGACATTGAGGTGCTAGAGATTTGCGATCGCACCTTCAAGATCCACGAAGGCGGCAAAATCAGCGTTGAGAGCAGGCTAGACCTGAAGAATCAGGACGACCTGGCGATGGCGTACACGCCTGGGGTTGGCCGGGTTTGTGTAGAGATCGCCGAAAACCCCGACCGAGTTTATGACCTAACGGTTAAAGGCAACATGATTGCCATCGTCACCGACGGCAGCGCCGTATTAGGCCTGGGCAACCTCGGCCCGGCGGGCGCGCTGCCCGTGATGGAGGGCAAAGCCCTGCTGTTTAAAGAATTCTCCGGGCTAGACGCTTTCCCAGTTTGCCTCGACACCCAGGACACCGACGCCATCATCGAGACGGTCAAGCGCATTGCCCCCGTGTTTGGCGGCGTTAACCTGGAAGACATCAGCGCCCCCCGCTGCTTCGAGATCGAGGCTCGGCTCCAGCGCGAGCTGGATATTCCTGTGTTTCACGATGACCAACACGGCACTGCCATCGTCACTCTGGCGGCTCTGGTCAACGCTCTGAAGCTGGTAGACAAAACCTTGCCCCAGATCAAAATCGTCATCAATGGGGCTGGGGCGGCTGGGGTTGCGATCGCGCGGCTGCTGCAAAAAGCTGGCGCCACCACTATATATATGTGTGACTCCAAAGGCATTTTGTCCCACGAGCGCACCGACCTCAACGACCAGAAGCGCGAGTTTGCCGTTGATCAGGCGGGCACCCTGGCCGACGCTATGGTGGGAGCCGACGTGTTTCTAGGCGTTAGCGGCCCCGGCGTGGTCTCGGTAGACATGGTCAAATCCATGGCAGAAGACCCGATTGTTTTTGCCATGGCCAACCCGATTCCCGAAATTCAGCCCGAGCTGGTAAACGATATTGTGGCCGTCATGGCCACAGGCCGCAGCGACTACCCCAACCAGATCAACAACGTGCTGGCTTTTCCGGGCGTGCTGCGCGGCGCGGTCGACTGCCGGGCACAGGCGATTACGACAGCGATGTACTTAGAGGCGGCCTATGCGATCGCATCTCTAGTCAGCCCTGACGAACTCAATGAGGAGCACATCATTCCCTCTGCCTTTGATCGGCGCGTTGCTCCAGCAGTGGCAGCCGCCGTCAAACACGCTGCCCGCGTGGACGGAGTGGCCCGCAAGTAAGTTCAGTCAGGGTTTCAACTCGCTAGCCATAGGAGCAGGGTGCGCTGTGAAGGCCGTTTTGCACCGCACCTCGCCCTTCCGTACTACACTACCCCTGTAGCGACGCTCCACAGGCAGGTACCCGTGCTAGACGAACAGGCAAAGAAAACTCTTCTCCGCAAAATTCCCCACGGCCTCTACATCTGCGGCGTCAGAAATGGCGACGAGATGAACGGCTTTACCGCCAGCTGGGTGATGCAGGCCTCCTTTCAGCCGCCCCTAGTGGTGAACTGCGTCCGCAACGACTCCACCTCCCATGCCCTACTCAAAGCCAGCAGCGTCTTTGCCCTGAGCTTTTTAGCAGCCGGGCAAAAAGAGCTGGCCCAAAATTTCTTTAAGCCCCTGCGCCGAGTGGGCAACAAGTTTGAGGACATCGAGTTTTACGAAGCCCCCGAAACCGGCTGCCCCGTCATTAAAGACACCCTGGGCTACGTTGAGTGCCGCGTGGTGGGATCTGTTGAGCATGGCGACCACACTGTTTTTGTCGGTGAAGTCGTTGGCGCAGCGCTCCACCGCGAAGGCGACCCGCTCCTGCTAGAGAGCACCGGCTGGAACTACGGTGGTTAATCGCTGAGTAACCGCCTGCAAAAACTGTTGCAAAAACTGTTTGTAAGCCCTGTCGAACCAAGCTCGATTCGTCCTATGCCTCTGATTAAAGTTCAAACCTCTGTTGCTGCTCCCGACCCAGCTCAGGTAGAGACCCTGCTGAAGGAGCTCTCCAGCAGTCTTGCCAGCCACTTGGGCAAGCCGGAGTCCTACGTGATGACGGCCTTTGAGGGCGGTATCCCGATGACCTTTGGCGGCAGTACCGAGCCGACCTGCTTCATCGAGATCAAGAGCATCGGCACCATGGGCGGCAGTCGCACCCAGGCCATGAGTCAGGAGTTTTGCGCCAAAGTTGAAAGCGCCTTGGGCGTCCCTAAAAACCGCACCTATATCGAGTTCGCTGACGCGGTTGGAGCCATGTGGGGCTGGAACGGCAGCACGTTTGGCTAACGATTCCAGGTCAGTTTGGCAGATTGAGTTGACCTGTGAGCCCCACAGCCAATTCCTTTGCGTGAATCCCCCCCTAGAAGGGCACATCGCTGTCAGGGCCCATGTAGTAGGACGGCGAATCTTCTGCTTGTTCGTTTTCATTAGACGACTTGCCGGATGGTTTGCCAGATGGCTTGCCAGCAGCGTCGTCATCCAGACTCACTACCTGCCCATTGAAGAATTGGGCAAAGCTTTTGACCGCCCGGTCAAACTCACTTTCAATGGGAATGCCGTTTAAAGGCTGGGGCTGAGGCGGGGCCTGAGGCTGAGGCGCCGGACTGGGGGCGTGGCTCGTCGG
>DATNQE010000646.1:0-4184 GCA_036702895.1 Trichocoleus sp.
TGCGGGACTTCGCTGCCGCTGCTGTGGTGCGTTGGGTAGACTGCACCGCTAGGCAGCAAGGTGTCTAAACGATTGACTTTAGGGTAGCTGTATTGGTCAACAGCTCTTAGAGGTTTATACAGGAGCCCCATTTGGGGCTCTTTTTTTTGGCGGCAACGCCCTAGCGCACTCCGGTCAACAGGCCATAGCGGATGGTGCCCTGCGCAAACCCCTGCCGCATTAACCCCAGGGCAAAGGTACCTTGGATAGTGGGCCAGCCTGCTTTAATCAGCCCTGCGATCGCATCCCAGGTCAGCGCTGACTCAATCACCCGATCCCAAAAAGGAGCCACCGCTGTAGACCAATCCGCCGTGCAAATCTGCTGGAAGCCGCAGTCCTTGGCGATCTGGTCATATTCCGGCAGCGAGATTACGTAGGGCAGCGCGTAGAGCCGGTAGATCCCCTCTAAAAGCTGCTGCTCTGCTGCCGTCAGCGGCCCCGCTAACGTGTCGGTCGGCCGATGGCACCAGGTCGCCATTAACAAACGCCCGCCCGGCTTTAGCAATCGGTAGCACTCTTGGAGAAACGCCTTTTTATCCGGCATGTGCTCGCCGCTCTCCATCGACCAAATCAGATCAAACTGCTGGTCCTCAAAAGGCGTGTTTTGAGCATCGGCGACCTGAAACTGAGCTTGAGCGCTTAGACCTGCCGCTGCCGCACGCTCAGCTGCCCGCTGAGCCTGCACCGGGCTCAAGGTAATGCCAACGACATGGGCCTGATACCTTCCGGCTAAGTAAAGAGCGCTGCCGCCAATGCCGCACCCGGCATCTAGAATATGGGTTGCAGCTTCTACCTGACCCCAGGCCAAAAACTCTTCGTTGAGATCAATCTGGGCCTGTCTGCGCTCCTTGCGAATGGTTCCGGTGGGGCCGTAGTAGCCGTGGTGCATGTGCTCACCCCAGGTTTGCTCCCACAATTTAGAGGAAGCATCGTAAAACTGCTGGATTTGCCGATACAGGGTCGAAGTCATGAAGTCAGATCTGCTTAAAGGCTGAAACTCTACGGGCATGGTAGCCGGGAGAGGCAACTCGTGGAAATATGAGGATGCTTGTCAAGTCCTGCAATGCCTATGCGCCTGACAGTTTCTCGCACTATCTGCCTTGGGTTTTTGATCATGATTACCCTGGGCACCGTTCTGCTGCTGCTGCCCTTTTCTACTACCGAGCCCGGCTGGAACAATCCTTTGGTGGCACTGTTTACGGCTACCTCAGCGGTCTGCGTTACCGGGTTGGTGGTGGTGGACACGGGCACCTACTTTTCGCCGCTGGGGCAGGGCATCATTGTGGCGCTGATTCAGCTCGGCGGCCTGGGCTACATGACGGCTACGACCTTTCTGCTGCTGCTATTGGGAAGGCGGTTGGGACTGCGCGAGCGCATCGCCGTGTCGCAGTCGATGGACTCCGATGAGCTCTCTGGAGCCCGCAATCTGGTGGTCTCGGTCATCTCCATGACCCTGCTGTTTGAACTGACAGGGGCATTTCTGCTGATGCCAGTATTTATTCCTGACTACGGCCCCACTAGCGGTATTGGGTTGTCACTCTTTCACAGCGTTAGCGCCTTTAACAATGCTGGGTTTAGTCCCTTTGCCGACAATCTCATCGGCTACGCTAGCTCCCTCTGGCTCAATCTTGTGATTACAGGGCTGGTCATCTTTGGCGGCATTGGCTACGAGGTGATCATGGAAGCGTTTATCTGGGGGCGCGATCGCCTTCAGGGCCACCGGGAGACCCGTATATTCTCCCTGCATCTCAAAATCGTCATTGTTACTACTCTGATTCTGCTGCTCCTGGGGACTGTGGGCCTGCTGGCAACGGAGTACAACAATCCAGCAACCTTGGGAGACGAACCGCTAGGCACAAAACTGATAATGGCCTGGTTTCAATCAGTGATTACTCGCACCGCCGGGTTCAACAGTATAGACATTGGAGCCATGAGCGACACTTCGCTATTTATCATGGTGGCACTGATGTTTATCGGAGCTAGCCCTGGCAGCACGGGGGGCGGCATTAAAACCACAACCCTGGGGATTCTCTTTGCCTGCACCCGCATGGTGCTTCAGGGCAAGCAGGAGGTGCTGATTTTTCAGCGAGAGATTCCCCCTTCCCGGCTAGCCAAAGCTGTGGCGGTGGTCTTTGGCTCTATTTTTGTCGTAATTATCATTACCGCCCTAATCTCTCGGTTTGACCCTCAGTTCAGCTTTATTCAGCTTTTGTTTGAAACCGTTTCGGGATTTGCTACGGTCGGCCTTTCAACAGGCATCACCGCTAGTCTGTCCCCGATATCTCAGCTTTTGATTATTAGCACGATGTACATTGGTCGGGTTGGGGTGCTGCTGCTGATGGCTGCGCTTTTGGGCGATCCAAAGCCAACAGCGGTGCGGTATCCGGAGGAAGATTTGTTGGTGGGTTAAGGGTAAAAGGCAGAGAGCAGACAAAGGCTGCTCTCTTCTTCCTCATCACTTTCCAGCGGTGCCGAAAAGTGCGATCGCATTGTCCGAAAACCCACCTGTGCTGGGAAGTTGCTTCTCCTATTGTTGGAACTACAGGCAAACGCTCCATTCGCAATGCCTGTCCCCCCAACCACACAAGGAGAACTCTGTTATGGGCACTGCTCACCGCCCTGCTCGGCCTCACATTGCTGGTCAAAGCTTTCTTGCCGTTACTGAAGTTGTTAAAGGTCGATTGCCAAGAGCGATCGCACTTTCTCTGGGCTCTGCCCTAGCCCTGTCAGGCTGCACCTTCACTTTTTATCTTTCACAGGAGTCCGTCGAAAAAGCGCTTCTGGAGGGCTATCAGGAGCAAACAGAAATTACCCTCGACTCTGTTAGCTGCCCCGAAGAGATGGTGGCTAAAGCTGGCGAAATTTATGAGTGCAGCGGTGAAAATGCTGACCTAAGCATTACCTTTGCCGTTCGCCCTACAGGGGAAGGCACCGATATCGACTGGGAAACCGCTCAGATTGCCATGACAGGCACCGCTGTCGAGGATCTGCTTAAAGTCGGCATTGAGGAGCAAATTGCAGTCACCCTAGACTCGATCAGCTGCCCTGGCGAAATCATTGCAGAAGCGGGTCATCTATACCAGTGCACCGTGACCGCTGGAGATGAAACCGCTACGGTCGTCGTAGAGCCAACGGGCGAAGATACTCACTTCAACTGGAGCCTAAAGCAATCTAGCTAGGGCTCGAATCACCCCCTTTATTGGGAGCAACAGCTTCTTATCACTCCGACTGGCCCTGTTCTTATGCAGCAGAGCCAGTTTGCCTTTAAAGAGCGTTTCAGAAAATGTCGGTTCAAGCTTCATACAAAGCTTAACTAAGCTTCAACACACATTCATAAATAGCTCTTGCACCAGGCTGTTCGGCGTAGAAGCTGCATGGCGTAGTGCTTTGCCCACAGCAAAAGAGATAGAGCAGTCTTAAACCGCAGGCAAAGGATTTTGTATCTGAGATGGCATTTTCATAAGTTTACCTTTTTTAATATTCTTTGTTAGATTAATTAATAATGCTGCCATTCATACATTCCTGGAAACACCGCTATGATTGCCACTGCTCGGCTCGCCGCTTTGTTCAAACCGAACTTCAACGCCAACTTCGCTTCTCAGACCACGTGGGCCATTCTGCGTGTTGTTGTCGGCATCATGATGGTTCACAACGGCATGGACAAGCTCAGCAACATCGAGAGCTTTGCTAAAGCCTACGTCGAGTTCATTGGTCTGCCCTTTCCCATTTTCTTCAGCTACGTTGCGGCGTTCACAGAGCTCATCGGCGCCCCCCTAGTCGCTATCGGCCTGTTTACCCGCCCCGCCGCGCTAGGGCTGTTCTTCACCATGTGTGTGGCCATGTATCACCACATCCTGGTAGCTGGGTTAAGCCTGCCTTACTTGGAGCTTTCTGCCATCTATGCCGCTTGTTTCCTCTTTTTCCTGGTAAATGGGGCAGGACTGTTTTCGACGGATGCCCTGATTGCCAACCTGCTCGACAGCAGCGCCCTCTCCCTGCGAGCCAAGCAAATTATGCGCCTGGAGAAAGCCTACGAGGGCACAGGCGCCGAGCAAGTCAAGACCAGCGTTTAGCTTTTGGACCTAACCTAAGAAGCTATAGCAGTAGACCGATTGAAGACACGGGGTGCAGGGGTGAAACTCTTG
>DATNQE010000659.1:0-5068 GCA_036702895.1 Trichocoleus sp.
GGTGAGCAGCTTTAATCTGGTCTTGGGCGGCAAGGGGCTGCTGCGCCTTAACCGCTTCTCTCAACCGGTTGACTACGAGATTCAGGGTAACTTCTCCGTAGCCCAGTCCTGCCAGCAGGTCTTCCACGCTCTGATAGTTACAGCGCTCGGCAGCTGCTTGAGCTGGGGCAGATTTCAGCAGGGCTTCAAATCCGTTCTTGCCTAGCTCTTTTTCCAGCATGTCGCGGGCGCGAGCGATATTTTCGTCACGATGCGATCGCTTATACCACTGGCGAATGCGGTTGCGCGCCCCGGCTGTTACGACAAAGTTTAACCAGTCCAGGCTGGGGTGACTGTTTTTCTGAGTGATGATTTCGACGATATCGCCGTTTTGAAGTGCGGTGTCGAGGGTGACGATGCGACCGTTGACCTTAGCTCCGGCGCAGTGGTTACCAATTTCGGTGTGGATGCGGTAGGCAAAGTCGACTGGAGTCGCTCCCCGAGCCAGGGGGATCACGTCGCCGTCGGGCGTGAAGACGTAAACGTCCTCATCGAAGAGGTTGCCCTTAACGTTCTCCAAGAATTCCTGGGCGTCCTTGAGGTCGTTCTGCCACTCTAGGAGCTGCCGCAGCCACGTGAACTTGTCGTCGTCGGCGGTGACTTTGATGTTGCTGGAAGAACCGGTTTCCTTGTACTTCCAGTGGGCGGCGATGCCGTATTCGGCGACGTGGTGCATTTCTAGGGTGCGAATTTGCACCTCAATAGGCTTGCCCTTGGTGCCAATAACAACTGTATGAAGCGACTGATATCGATTTGGTTTGGGCAGGCCAATATAGTCCTTAAATCGGCCTGGAATGGGGCGGAAGGCATCGTGAGCAATGGCTAAGGCGCGGTAGCACTCCTCATGGGTATTTACAATGAGACGCACCGCTGCAATATCGTAAATCTCGTGGAAGTCCTTTTTTTGCATCTCCATTTTGCGGTAGATGCTGTGGAGGTGTTTGGGGCGGCTGCTGACATCACATACGGCAATGCCTGCGCTCTCCAAACGCTGCCGCAGTGTCTCAGCCACCTGCTTGAGTCGCGTTTCCCGATCAGCCCGCTTCTCAGAGACGTACTCCTGCATTTTGCGGTAGGCTTCGGGCTCTAAGTACTTGAAGGAGAGGTCTTCTAACTCCCACTTGAAGCGGCCAATTCCTAGCCGGTTGGCTAAAGGCGCAAAGATTTCCATGGTTTCTAGAGCGATGCGGCGACGCTTCTGGTCGCTCAGATGCTCTAAGGTACGCATGTTGTGAAGGCGGTCAGCCAGTTTGACTACGATTACCCGCACATCCTGAGCCATTGCCAGAAACATGCGGCGGAAGTTCTCAGCCTGGCGCTCGGTTTTACTTTCGAAGTTAAATTTAGAGAGCTTGGTAACCCCCTCCACCAGCCGCCGCACATCCTGGCCAAACTGCGCCTCGATTTCCTCAGAGGTAATGTCGGTGTCTTCGACAACGTCATGCAAAAAACCGGCTGCAATCATGGCGCTATCGCCGCCGAGGTCCCGCAGCAGGCTGGCAACTTCGATGGGATGGCAGATGTAGGGTTCGCCTGAGGCGCGGTACTGGCCTTCGTGAAGGGAGTAGGCAAACTGAAAGGCTTTGCAGACCAACAGATTGTTAGATTTTTCTGTTGGGCAGTCGGCGGCGAGATGACCATTGCTGTCGAGCTGGTGGTTGAGTAAACACGTCTCAAGCCAGGAGGGGAGTTGACAGTCAGTGGGAAGGGTTGGAGAAACCGTCAGGTTCATAAGTCAGCCGAGCCTTTCAGGGAGTGGGAATATTCAGGATGATGGGGGACTTGATTAAGGGAGGGGCTATGGTTGTTTGGGGTTACTGTAGCTAAAGACTTTAGGGGAATTGCCCATTTAGCTCAAGAGTTCGTAAGACTTGAGCAAACAGCACACTCCTAAAGGATCGTTGTTATTTGAGGGGGACAAGCGCCTGAGCTGCATCAAAGCTGCAGAAAACGTCTTAAAAGTACTTGCTCACAAATCTGCATTACAAGCTGGATTTGAGGCAGGGCGCTGAAGCCGCATTATCAGAATCTGGAAAAGCCACCGGACAGGTGTTGAGCCAGGTTCAAAATCTATTTAGTAGATCATCATAATCAAACAGGGGATGACTTGCCGGATTAAACAGCAAAAATTTCCTTGTTTGTGGAATCACTTTCAAAATTTCCATCCCCCGTTAGATAGAGAGATCGTTAATTTAGCGCCTATGGTGTCGTTTTCTACGCTGCTGCAGAATTTTCAGGCGCAGCTCAGCACGTTGGAATTAATCGTCTCTCAAGCTCATCCAGATGCGCTCTCTCTGAAGCAGCATTTTCTAGTCGCTCAGCAGCAATTTCAGAGCGAAATTTTGGGAGAGATGGCGGGGATCGAGGATGATTTGAGCGAACGGGCTCAGCCAATTTTGATTGAGATGAACCGTACCCTGCGGCTAATGGGTATGGACGTAGCGTTTTTGCAGGCGGCGCGCCAGCCTTTAACGATGCAGCAGCGACAGAAACAGCTGCGCGATCGCATTTTGCAGCTCCAGACCTTTTGTCAGGGGCTGTTGAATTTGAATAATCTCTCAGAGGCTAATCCGCTAGAGCCCGATGTCGGTTCCTAAGTTGCTGCGGTTTGATCGGCAATGGTTTGACGGGGAATGGTTTAATGGGAAGACGATTCTCAATCGGTCTGGCAGGAGGAGATCCCATTGTCCCAATGCCCTAAAGAAGGTCAGGTAATGCTGCAGGAAGGACAGCTAAGCCGTGGCCTAGGAGCCCAATGTTGCCCCTCTTGCGGTGGAGCTTGGATTCCGCCTGAGCACTATGCCGATTGGCGGCAGCAACAGCCTGATGCCGAGGCGCCGCTCAAAGTTTCTGTGCTGCCGATGTCGCTGGATGTGCCTTTCGCGGTTTCCCCGCTCGACAACCGGGCAGCTCTGTGTCCAGACTGCAAACACTACCTGGTGAGAGGCCGCATCAACCTGCGGACCAGCGCCTTTTTTGTTGAGCGTTGCCCCAACTGCCAAGGCATCTGGTGCGACCAGGGCGAGTGGGACATTTTGGAGAAGCTGCAGCTGGCGGCTCATGTAGACCATGTGTTTTCGGGCGAGTGGCAGGCCCAGGTGAGGGCGCTGGAGCAGAGTGAGCGCGAGAAGCTAGCCACTATCGAGAAACTGGGGCCGGAGGTGGCCCAGAGAATTTTTGAGCTAGCGGAACTGTTGGAAAACCACCCCAATGGAGATTTCGGGGTGGCTTACCTGATGCGCCGCTTTGAGGAGTAAATCTCCTGCTTCTGTTGCAGCTAGTCATTCCTATTGTTTTGATGCCGCTATGACTGCCCCACTGCTGTCGCTAGAAAACTTTCACGTCGCCTACCCCGGACAAGCGAACTGGGCAGTTGAAAATGTGTCTTTGCGGTTAGCGCCCGGGGAAAAACTGGGGTTAGTCGGGGAATCGGGCTGCGGCAAATCGACTTTAGGTCGAGCAGCGCTGCGGCTGCTGCCTCAAACGGCCCGACTGGAGGGGCAGGTGCAGTTTGAAGGCGATGCGGTGTTGAGCTTTTCTCCCCAGCGGCTGCGCCAGTTTCGGGGAGAAGCTATTGCCCTAGTCTTTCAAGACCCTATGACCCGGCTAGATCCCTTGATGACTATTGGGGATCACTGCTTAGAAACCCTGCAGGCTCATCGCCCAAATCTATCTAAGGCGGAGGCCAGAGCCCGATCGCTGCAAGTACTAGAAAAAGTCAAAATTCCCGCAAGCCGTTTTACTCAGTATCCCCACGAGTTTAGCGGCGGTATGCGGCAGCGGGTGGCCATTGCTCTAGCCATGCTGCTGGAGCCGAAGCTAATCGTGGCGGATGAGCCAACAACTAGCCTCGATGTGACTGTGTCAGCTCAGATTTTGGAGGAGCTGACGCGCCTATGCGACGAGCACAACACGGCGCTGATTTTGATTTCCCACGATTTGGCGCTGGTGGCAGAGCAGTGCGATCGCGTTGCCGTGATGTACCAAGGGGCGCTGGTAGAGGAAGGCCCAGCCCAATCTGTGCTGTACGAACCGCAGCATCCCTATACTCAGTCCCTGGTGGAGTCGGCGCTCCATCTGCAGCGCTCTGCAGCCAAGGCCTCCAAAGCAGATCAGCCTCAGCCCATTCTGAATCTGCACGACCTGACCAAACATTACGTTTTGGAGGCCAACCTCCTCGCCAAGATCACAGGGAAAGGGCAAAACTCGGCGATTAAGGCGGTAGATGGCGTCTCTTTAGCGCTTTATCCGGGAGAGATTTTAGGCCTGGTCGGTGAATCGGGCTGCGGCAAGAGTACGTTGTCCCGCACCATTCTTCAGCTCATCCGTCCAACGTCGGGGCAGGTAGAGTTTTTAGGAAAAGACCTGACCCAATTACCTTCAAACGAGCTGCGGCGACAGCGGCGGAATTTACAGATGGTCTTTCAGGACCCTCATGCCTGTTTGAATCCGATGATGACGGTGGGCAGAAGTATCGCTGACCCTCTGCTGATCCATGGGCTGGCAACTAAAGCCGAGGCAGAAAAGCAGGCCCACGCGATGCTGGAGCGGGTGAAGCTGACTCCGACCGAAAATTACTTTAACCGCTTTCCCGGGGATCTGTCAGGCGGTCAGCAGCAGCGGGTTGCGATCGCACGCGCCCTCATCACCCGTCCAAAGTTAGTGATTTGTGATGAGCCAGTCAGCATGCTTGATGCCACCGTGCAGTCCCAGGTGCTGGAACTGATGCTGGAGCTAAAGCGGGAATTTGACCTGACCTACCTATTTATTACCCATGACCTGTGGGTAGCAAAGTTTTTGTGCGATCGCATTGCCGTCATGCAGGCGGGCAAAATTGTCGAACTAGGCCCGACTGACAAGATTTTTAGCGATCCCCAGCATCCCTACACCAAAACCTTGCTGCAGGCAGTGCCCCTGCTAGCTAGGCAGATCTCCTAATCAAAAACTGCTGAGAGTGCTCCAGCTAAGCGCCCCTCAAGTCGCCCCACCGGCACTAAGCTGCCTCTGATTTCTACTCAGCAACGTAGAC
>DATNQE010000672.1:0-3769 GCA_036702895.1 Trichocoleus sp.
CGTGAGAGCTGCTGGCGCAGGCTAAAGCCTTGACTGGTAAGGACCTCTGGAAAGGGTAAGCGGGACTGAGAGCCAATGGCAATCAGGTTGCGATCGCGCTTCACCGCCTCCGGCAGCGTCCCCTGCTGGAACACCTGAAGCTTGACCGACTCGCCCCGGCTTAGCCGCCCCAAACGCTCAGCCGTCTCCAGCAGCAGCGTGATTTCAGGGGGGCTCGGCCGATCGGGTAGCACCAGGGCCGTGGTGGACAAATCCTGGGGTGCGGTAAAGGGAAAGCCGGTGCTGAGGAGTTTGAGGTCAGGAAGGTTTGCGATCGCTTCGCGGTTGAGCGTGAAGCGCGTGTCGGCATGAACCGTACCCCAGAGCTGCTGGTCCGTCACCCGGCTGCACGAGCGCCGCTCCCGAGGGTCTAGCCGGAAGTTGACGCGCAGCTTGGAGTAAGGCGTGATCTTGTCCGCAGGCAGGCTGACGTTGAGGGTCTTGTTCTCGGCGCCCTCCATATCCGTCAGCCGGGCCCCGTCTAGGGCCACCCCGTCTAGCTCTACCTCTACCAGCGAGGTCATGGGGTTGACCTGGGGGCCGTAGCTGTAGCGCAGCACCATTTCATTGCCCGCCCTAAAGCGGTCATCGGGCAGCGCCTTAAAGTCCACCTCGAGAGCTGGCGCGTGGCTGCCGCGCACGGTGACATCGCCCAAAGGCTCGCGGGTAGAGGTGGTCAAATCCTTGAGCTGGAAGGTTTGGGCCAGCGGCAGGTAGCCGGGCCACTGGCGTGCTGGCGGCGACTCAATCTCTGAGACCGCATTAACAAGGAGGGTATGCCCCACAGCTACGGGCTGGTCGCCTGGCTGGACCAAAAACTGCACGGCCTTGGCGACGCCCTCGGCCCCATTGCCAGAGGCCACCAGCACCGGCACCCGGCTTTCGGCGGTCGTTGTCCACATCAGCACACCCACGTCTGGGGGGAGAGGTTGGCCGCTACCGTCGAGCAGCTTGCCGCCCTTTAAATCCAAAGGCAGCGACAGATTGGCCAGCGCTGGCTGAACCTCTGGAGTGCCAATGACAACCAAACGCTCCTCAGGCCTCACCTGAGGCAGGGCCTCCACCAGGCGCGTGTCTAGCGGGCGGTACTCGGCGATGCGGCCCAAAGCGGTCTGCAGTTTGGTTGCATCAGTCAGCCAGGCATCGTCTACAGTGGGCGGCAGCAGATAGGCCACCTGATTGGTCTGCAGGCTGAGGGTATCAAACAGCGGGTAGGGGAACTGCGCAAAGTCAGGCGTGACCGACTGCGGTGTGAAGTCAAACACCACCTTAGAATCGGGCAGCACCTCCGTCCACAGCGAGGGGTCGTAGGGGTCTTGGGTGCAGGTGGGAGAGTTGTTTTGCAGCGCTGCCACCACCAGTTCGTTGTAGTCCTGCAGGAGATCTAGCGGCACCTCAAACACCGCCTCGCCAATCTCCCCCTCCAGCTGATTCAGAGGCAAACTGCCGATGCTGGTGCCGTTCATTAACACCGTCAGGTTAGAGCGGGTGGCGTATAGAGCTGGAGAATGGCGGTAGCGCAGCAGCACCTTGACCGTTTCTGGCCGCCAGTTGCGAGGCCGCGTAAAGCGAATGCGCCGCTCGTCGTAAATGCCGCTAAAGCGCAGGCGATTGCCGACAACGGGGCTACGGTTAAACTCCAGCACGTACTGACCCTTTGGCGGGGCCGCTACTGTGGGCGCCGCCGGAAGCTGGGCCGGCAGAGGCAGCAGCTCCACTCCAGCCGCTGAATTTGAAGCTGAATTTGAATTGGTGCCCGCATCTGTTTCTTGGGATGGGCCTTGGGATGGAGTGGAACTGGCGCCAGCGCTCTGGGCCAGGGCAACAGCAGGCACCAGCGACGGCGCACTCAACAGCAGCGCTGCCAGGAGCGCCAGCGGCCGACGGCAGGCAGATCGAGGGTCAAGGGAGGGGGTAGGCATGAATGGTAGCGGATAGGTGACGGAGGGCAGGAAGGGCGCTTTGAAACACAAGACCTGGGGGCGTCTTGGGCAGCAGGGCAAACCAGGCGAGGTTCTGGGTGTAGTAGGCCGAGTCGTTGTCCCAAAAGCCGTTGCGGTAGGCGGGAGCGAGCTTTTGGCGATAGATTTGCAGGGCCAGCAGCGGCGAGGTTTGCCGCAGGGCGGGGTAAAGCATGGCGTATTGGGCGGTGGCCTCGTAGTCGGCCAGATCCTCCCCGCTCAGGCTGATCACCGCAGGCAGTTTGCGATCGCGCTGCCATCGCTGCGTCAGGTAGCCCAAGTTCGAGGTCAGGTAGGCTCTGGCACGAGGTTCGCCGTACCAGGCCAGATCGAGCCCTACCCGCCACCACACCCGAAAAGCATCGAAGCTGTAGCGGCTCTGCACCGAGCTGTCGGTGGGCAGAAGAGAGTAGGCGTCGGCAGCCGGGTTGTAGGCAATCCAGTCGCTGGGCAGACCGACTGGCGAAAGGGCCGACGAGGCCTCCAGCATGGCGTAACCGCTATCGATCAGGGCCAGCCAGTCGCGTTCTCTATCAACCTGGGCAAACAGCCGGTAGGCGTAAGGAGAGAAGTAGGAGGGGTTGAGAATCATCCGGTCAGGCTGATTCCAAAAGGCGTCTACTGGCCCGGGCAGCAGCTGCCGAGTGCCGTCGGGCAAAACCACGGTGGAGTACTCCCAGATATCGGCCAGTCGGGACCGAGCTGCCTCCAAATAAGCCGGACAGCGCCAACGGCGAGAGGCCAAAATCAGCGCCATGGCGGCATCGATATCGGCATCTACGGCGAAGTTGGGGTCCAGGATTTGCCACTGGCCACTCTCGTGACGGCCCCAATGCCACGCCCAAAGACTGCCCTGGGGTTGGCCAGAGACAGAGACAGAGACAGGGCCAGAGTCGTCGTGACGGGCCAGGTTGTTTTCGGCCCAGCGGTAAACCCGGTCAAAGGTATCACGGTCGTTGATGACCACAGCTCGCCACATCGCGTAGGCCTGGCCCTCAGACGTGGTGCGATCGCTCGCCTCGCGGTCAATGACGCGACCATCAGCCTGGATGAAGCGCTGCCGGTAAGCCTCCCAGCTTTCCTTGAGCAGGGCTTCATTGGGGGCTGGCGGCAGCAGCGACAGCTCGGTCTCGGTGGCCGGGCAGGCCTCTGCCTGAGCAACCGGGTCAGCATGGGCGGCTGCCGCAGAGGCAGGCCGAGAAGCCATCAGGAAAACGACTGGCGCCAGAGCCAGCAGCCCCCAACGACGAAGATGGACTGGCTTTAGGGTTATGAGAGCCTGCTTGAGAGGTTGTCTAGAGAATTGGAGGCCAAAATGCTCAGCTAGCACTGGCGCTTCTGGGGCCGAAGCGGCTTCGCAACGGCCTGGGCGTAGCCGCGAACGATAGGCTTGATTAAACAAATCTAGGGGGAGGTAGTGCATCTTCTTCCAGTGGCGAGATTTGCGTGGGCTGCCCTAGTCCGAAGCTCGATCACGGGCTCCGGACTAAGGTGCTAGTACCGTTCCCAAGGGAGGTGAAAGCCGCGCCGCCGCAACAGGTCTGCCTGCAAGTCCTGCACCCGCTGTTCCACCTGAGGGGCTGCGGGGGCAGGCAGCGATTGGAACTGTTCTAGGGCGGCTAGAGGATAGCCCTGGGCGGCGTTTAGCTCTGCGATCGCAAGTCGCGCCGCCACGTTGCCCGGTTCCTGGGCCAGCACGGCTTCATAGAGTCTTTGGGCTTCGCTGTAGCGGCGCTGCTGAAACCGCACTCCTGCTAGAGCGCTCCTAG
>DATNQE010000749.1:0-5550 GCA_036702895.1 Trichocoleus sp.
AACTCCGGCAGCCGCCACTTCCCACTCTGCTTCGGTAGGCAGACGACGGTTGCACCAGTGGGCAAAGGCATCGGCCTCAAACAGGCTGACGTGGCAAACGGGTTCGTCTAGGTTGAGAGGGTGCAGACCTGTCAAGGTCATTACCCACCAGCGGCCGTCAATCTTCTCCCAGTACAGAGGCGCTTCCCACTGCTGAGTTTGCAGGGTACTCCAGCCTTCTGACAGCCAATACTGAGGTTTTTGGTAGCCGCCTGCTTCAATGAATTCTAAGTACTCACCGTTGGTGACTAGGCGAGAAGCTAGGGCAAAGTCTTGTAGGTAGACAGTATGAGCCGGCCCTTCGTTGTCAAAGGCAAACCCAGCTTGCTGGTGCCCAAGCGTGTAAAGCCCACCGGCAAACTCCAAAAAACTCAGGGGAGGAGAGCTATCTGAATGGGAACCCTTTTGCGGGGCTGGTCGGTAGGCGGGGCGCAGGGGATTGGTGGCCAGAATATGTTTTATGTCAGTCAGCAGTAATTCCTGATGCTGCTGCTCGTGGTGCAGGCCGAGGGTAACGAGATCGGCAGCATCAGGGGGAAGATTGAGGTCAGATAACTGCCCATACATCGCTTCATCTACATAGGCCCGATACTGATAGATCTCCTCCACAGTAGGGCGCGACAAGAGCCCCCGCTGGGCTCGGGGATGGCGAGTGCCAACCGCTTCGTAATAGGAATTAAAGAGATAGCTGTATTGGGGATGAAAAACCTCATAATTCTTGAGATAAGGCTGTAACAAAAACGTTTCGAAAAACCAGGTTGTGTGAGCTAAATGCCATTTGGGTGGGCTTACATCTGGCATACTCTGCACCACGTAATCTTCGACTGCAAGTGGTTGGCAGAGCATTTCGGTCAAGTTTCTGATGCTTTGATATTGCTCTAGTAACGTTGAAACTTCTGTTGGGGCAACTGATACAAAGGACATAGGCAGCTATCTCACGCGAAATCCTGTTGATTCTGACAAGCAACTTTAGGGGAAGTCTGATAGCTTTCCCAGAATCTTCTGATAGATATTTGAGAAATTCAAAAGAGCACATTCAGCTTCTTGCCAGCAGATTCTCATCTATCCAAACATCTATTAATAGCCGCTGCTCAAAGGTTGTAAGCAGAACTGTCACGGCCTGTTAGAACCTGTAACAAGATGACACTTTATCTCAGGCTTTTTGTTTCTTTTTTCCTGTTATATATCTAGCCTATTCTCATGCTTCTCAAAACTATGCTTTTCCAGTAGAAGCTATCAGCGGTACAGCTCACAGAGCTGAGATTAGGTGCTTCTAATTCCTTAATATTTCCTCATCTATGAAACTCACTGGTAAAGTCACCCGAGCGGCTTTTTGGCCTGACAGGTTCACAGGGCAATCACGGGGAGGACGTGAAGGAGTACTATAGCAATCGCCAATTTGATTAGGACATTCCACTAGAAATAGTCGTAAGGCGATTGCGCGTCAGGTCGCCGTCCCAGGTGTGGCTATTACCAACAGCTCTCGTCCTAAGCGACCTGGCCAAAGCTATAGCCGTCAGTCGCCCGGTAGAGGCGCTGCAAGGGTTGTTGGCCTTCCCCTAGCGCTGTAGAGAACCGGAGTTAAGGCTGCCCATAGCGGCGCGTTAAGCCCTATGGGCTACCCGGAAAAAGGGAGCAGCAGAATTACTGCGTCTGTTTACCCCTTTAAAACCCGTTGTGGCCCTACAGACCTGCAAATTCCTTTCAAGCGTTCTGTAAACCAGGCTACTAAATATTGAGATAAGTATTGATTTGTTAAGCCCAAGGGTACATTACGTTAGAAAGCCTTAAAACTTGGCCATTACTAAAGCATTGCTCTCCCTTCAAAGCAGAAGGCCGCTGCTAATCCTCCCAACATCTTGCCCAGGGTCTCACTACATACAGCGACGAATAAGTTGACCTAGTTGGTTGGCCGAATGCTTTAGTAATATCTCCCCCCAGCAAGCCTATGTTCCCTGCTTCAACTGCTGCTGCGAGTCCTGAGTCCTCCAAACAACCCCCCTCCGACAAATTTCTGAATGACATTTTGGGCGTTGCCATTTTTGATCTCAACGGTCTACCGCGTGAGTATTTTGTGACGGCAGAAAACAAAAGCACCCAGTGGGTACAAATTGTGTTTCAGGCGCTGGGGCTGAAGTCTTTGCTGATGTCTTCCCTAAAGCTAGATAGTTTTCAGCAGATTTTGATCACCCTGGGGCAGCAAACAGCCGTTGTTGTGCGCACCAAGAATGCCTACGTCGCTCTCCTACTAAGGGGTCAGCGCCACTTTCCCACCCAGGAGATTGCCGAGCGCTTCAGCCAATGGGTGCGTCACTTTGAGCAGCAAACTCTGCGGCAAAACCTTCGTTTTATAGCCGCATAGGGGTAATTGTTAGCGAGATCAGTCGCGATCAGTTCTGAGGCATTTAGAGATCACGCTCGAATACTTCGTCCTTCAAAACAGGACATTGAAGCGGCCAGAGCACTGTCGAAAGCCTACTTCTTGGAAAGCGCCTGCGCCTCATTCTTAGCAAGGGGCTGGTACTATCCTGTTTCAGGTTTCCACGGCGGGCACCCAATCCCCCCAAGGGAATAAAAACCAGAAATCTGCTTGCCGTATCTCTGAATACAGAGATGTTATAACAACCCCGGTTTACTACAGAAAAGCTAGCAGGCATAGGGGTAAACCGTGACCGGAACGCTTATCAGGACTGAAGCCCTCACCGTGCTTGAAGCCTATGTGCAGCAGGACGGGCGCGCCGATTTGGTGCAGCAGGTGCGGGCCAAAATTGACGAACTGGGCGTCCAATACATCTACTACCAGTTCATTTCCGTCACTGGGCGCATTGTGGGTAAGGGGGTGCCCGCCGACCACTGGGAAACCATTGCCGAGCGAGGCATCCAGCTGGTATATGGCGCTACCGCCAACCTCTTTCTCGATCGCTACGGCAACTACATCGGCTACGGCCCCGAAGCCTCTGAACTGGTTGCCATTCCTGACCCCGAAACCTTTTGCCAGCTGCCCTGGGACAAGCGGGTAGCGCGGGTATTTTGCACCTGCTTCCGCAATCGAGAAGAACCCGAAGAGCCAGGCGGCTACCTCACCTCCGACTGCCGAGGCAACCTCAAGCGCATTCATGCCCAGTTCCAGGCCGAACACAACGGGCTGCACCTGCGCCACGGCACCGAGCCCGAAATGATGTGGCTCAAAAAAGGCCCCGACGGCAAGCCCGCAGGCGGCTTTACCAAGCCCAACTGCTACCACATCGATCAATTTGAGGAATTGCGGCCTGTCTTTCTCAAGGTGATCGAGTACAGCAAGGCCATGGGGCTGGATATGATCCAGGGCGATCATGAGGACGCGCCGGGGCAGCTAGAGCTGAACTTTATGTTCGACGATGCGCTGCGCACGTGCGATCGCCTTACCACCTACCGCCAGATCTGCTCTCAGGTCGCCCGCGAGTTTAACCTGATTGCCTGCTTCATGTCCAAGCCCTTCATGGGGCTCTCGGCCAACGGCTGCCACCACAATCTCTCGCTCTGGTACGGTGGCGACGATCAGGTCAACGACTTTGGTATGGAAACCCTGCCGGGATTAGAGGGCACCTTTAGCTACCGCAAGGGCGGCGAAAACACTTTTCTACCCCTGCCCGAAAACCATCCCACCCTGCCTGGACCCATTGGGCTTAACGCTATTGGCGGCATCATCGATCACCTGGGCGCACTGACCGCCATCGGCTGCTCCACCGTCAACTCCTACCGCCGCCTGTGGGATACCGGCCTGTGGGCTCCGGTTTACGCAGACTGGGGTTATCAGAATCGCACCTGCGGCCTGCGTGTTTCGGCGCCGGGGCGCTTTGAGTACCGCGCTGTAGACTCCATGGTCAACCCCTATTTGATGGCAGCAGGCATTCTCAAAGCCTTTGACGATGGCATCAGGCGTAACCTCGACCCCGGTGAGCCCGAAACTCGAAACCTCTATGAGGCTATGGAAGCCGGTAAGCAGGTGAAAAAGCTGCCGATGTCCCTGGGGGAAGCCCTGGAGCGCCTGGACCAAGATGAAGTGATCAAGTCGGCAATGCCGGGGGATATGCACCGAGTCTACGCCTGGTACAAACGGGACGAGTGGGAAAAATTTTTAGCCACCAGCACCGACTGGGATGTCGAAATGTATCTTGACTGCCTGCCGTAGATAACGAGAGATATCGAGGCAGCAGCAAAGCCACACAAATCGCAAAAATACCCGAGCTCTAGTCTAGTTGGATTACGCTAAGGCTAGAGCTTGGTCGTTTTTGAAAGATTCTCCCTCCACTGCTTCTAAGTTCTTCTAATCCTCTTTTGGATGGAGTGGGCAACGCTCACCCCCAACGGTTTATTTCACTCCTGCCGCCTTATCCCCTCTCAATTCTTATGCCTGCTATCAGGAAAAGTTTCGTCCCGCCATCAGACAGACTGAGGGAATAAGGCACAATACGAATAGGCGCTGTTGGGATTTCATGACACAGCCCGGTTCCTATCCAAACTTCTTCAGCCTTGAGCCAGCGATCGATCGTCGTCCGCTGACTGTTGGGCCTGAGACATCGGTGGCCGAGGCGATCGCAATTATGGCCAAAGCTCAGAGCAGCTGCGCTGCGCCCAGTTTGCGGCTGCCGTACAACGTCGCTCTCAAAGGGCAGGCTCGCGCCAGCACGCTGTATCTGGTTGAGGACAGTCGCCTGGTGGGTTTGTTTGGCGAACCTCAGGCGCTAAACGCGATCGCATCCGGCCAAGACCTGACTAAGGCTTCTGTAGCTGCAGCCGCAGTTGCCCCAGCACGTACCCTCGACCCGGCCCAGCTACCTGATACTTTCACAACGTTGGACCTGCTGCGCCAGCATCACCTACAGCCGCTGCCGGTGGTCAATGGTCAAGGGCACCTAAGTGGCGCTGTGACACTCGAGACCCTGCGAGCAGCGCTTCAGATAGACCCCCTGCTCAAAAAGCTGCCCCTGAGCGCAGCTTTACTGAGCAATGTGGTATACGCTTCCCCCGAAGTCTCTGCGCTCGATTTGGCTCGGCAAATGGCTTTAGGTGGTCACTCCTGCGCTGTACTATCTGCTCCTGAAGCCGCAGACGTCGCCGGGCTGGTGCTGGCTCAAGACATCTTGCAGCTGCTGCGGCTAGAGCTGAACCTAGAGACCCTTTCAGCGCGCGACATTATGCGCACCCATCTGCCTAGCTTTGCCCCGACCGAGTCAGCTCTGGTGGCTTACTGGGAGATGCAGCAGCACCAGGCGCAGCAGGGATTCGTTGTTGACGAGAGCAATCACCTAATGGGGCTAGCAACCCTAACTAGCTGCCTGGCAACCCTCGACATTACCGAGATGCGTGCGGCAGAAGCGCTGGTGCAGCAGTCTATCGAAGCGTTTGCCGAAGAGTCGGTTCGTAGCCCAGCTGCGATCGCAGCCCCTCCCCTGGCAGGGTCTTTAGCCGATCCGCCCGTTACAGTTGAAACCCTGCAGGAGCAGCTGGAGTCCAGCCGGCTGCTAGCCG
>DATNQE010000754.1:0-2064 GCA_036702895.1 Trichocoleus sp.
CCGACCTATCAGCGGCCGTTGCCGAAATGCTGGCTCACAACGGGCCGGTGCTCATGGAGGTCCGCGTTCGTCGGGACGAAAACTGCTATCCAATGGTGGCTCCCGGCAAGAGCAATGCTCAGATGCTTGGCCTGCCAGAGCTGACCAAGAAGCAGCCTGTTGAGACGCTTTCGTGCAGCAGCTGCGGCACAACAACGCTCTCTACCAACAAGTTCTGCCCTGAGTGCGGCACGAAACTGTAGACGCTGAGCCCATTTCCAACCCTTTTTCAGGTGGAGCGCCAAATGGCGCTCCACCTTTTTTATGTCGACGGTGCAAATCTGCTGCAATGCAGTATCCTGGCTTCAGTTCTTGTGTGTGGTACGGAGTGAATTGATGTCTGCAGCCCTGAAACCGTCGCCCTCCGGCCGTCGTCGCCCTGATTCCTCCTGGCAAGGGTCTAGGGCAAAGGCTGGTACATCAGCGTGGCTGGGTACAGTTTCCACTCAGTCCAGGCACCTGGAGGCGTTACCCTCAGCGTCCCGGTGGACGGGCCGAACCCGCTTTTTAGCCGCTGTTAATACAGGAGTCTCGGTACTATCTGGGCTGCTTGTTACAACCGTTCTGGGGGGATATGGCTACACCGTGTATGTCGATCGCCAGCTCGACCAGTCCTCAGCGCGGCTAGAGACGCTGCAGCGCAGCGAACAACAGCTTACGACTGTTAACGAGGTGCTCAAAAACCACATGGCCAAGCAGGCCGAGACATCAGGCACCGGGCTGCAGCCGCCCCAGCCGACGAACGTCATTTTCCTCAAGCCCGCACAGCGGCGCATCGCGTCTCAACCTGGCCAGCCTGCTCCAGTAGCGCGTCCCTCCCAGCCCTTACCACCGCTCGGATATTAGGGGGGATAGCTCGGATCTTAGAGAGGTTGGGACAGGAGCGAGGTTGGAACAGGATCAATGACAAGCGCAGCAGCTTTCCTTAGAAAACAGCTCAAAAAACAGCGACGCACCGGTCAACGCCCGCCACTGCAGCAGGGCGCAAAGCTGCGATCGCAGCGACGGCCTGCCAAAAAACGTCCTGCTCCTGCGGCCAGCCCGCGGCAGCGACCCCTGCATCGTCCCACCGCCCTACGCGCCTTTCTAGTCTGGGGGCTGCTCATGCTAGGGGTTGTGGCTTTGGGCATCCGCCTGGCCCACCTACAGCTGGTGCAGGGCCCTACCCTGAGCGAAATTGCTCAGCATCAGCAGCGCACCCCTGTGCTGCTGCGGCAGGCCCGTCGCCCTGTCGTCGACCGCAGCGGCAACGTACTGGCGGTTGACCGCGTTGTCTACACTCTATATGCCCACCCTCAGCTGTTTAAAAAGCCGCCTACCGAAGTCGCTGAGCACCTTAGCCCGCTGCTGGAAGTGTCTGCCCAGGAGCTCCAGGTTCGCTTCATGGAGCAAAAGAGCGGCATTCAGCTGGGCGTTGAGCTGCCGGAGGAGGTTGCCAACCGTGTCCGCGATCTGAGGCTAGACGGGCTGGAGCTCACGCCCCGACAGCAGCGGTTCTACCCCCAGCAGGAACTCTTTGCACCCATCGTGGGCTTTGTCAACCTGGAAGGGATTCCTCAGGCAGGGCTAGAGGCGGCCTTTGAAGAGCAGCTCTCAACTGAAGCATCGCAGGCAGAGCTCAGCCAGGCCGCGCCTACGCCAGAGACCAATGGGCCGTCTGGCTTTGACCCACCGCTGAAGCTGCAGCTCACCCTCGACAGCAGGTTACAGCGGGTAGCTCAGCAGGAGCTACAGGCAACCGTGGCCAAACACGGAGCCAAACGCGGTACCGCCCTGGTGATGGACGCGCACACCGGCGAAATGTTGGCCTTCGCCATCACCCCAACTTACGACCCCAACCGATACTACGAGGCCGACATCACCGCCTTTAGGAACTGGGCCGTTAGCGATCTCTATGAGCCAGGCTCCACGTTCAAACCGATCAACATTGCGATCGCGCTAGAGGTAGGAGCCATTCAGCCTGAAGATGGCGTTTACGACGAAGGCCGTCTGCAGTTTGGCCAGTGGACGATTCAAAACTCAGAC
>DATNQE010000766.1:0-8627 GCA_036702895.1 Trichocoleus sp.
CACCTCCCACGCGGCAGCACCGGCAGGCAGTCACAGAGGCCCTAGCCCAAGTCGAAATGCTGGACCTGGCCCATCGCCAGATTGGTCAGCTCTCGGGCGGGCAGCAGCAGCGCATCTTCCTGGCTCGAGCGCTGGCTCAAAACGCTGACCTGTACCTGCTAGACGAACCGTTTACCGGCGTCGATAAAAAAACAGAGGATCTGCTGCTTGAGATTTTTGCGGTCCTCAAACAGCAGGGCAAAACGCTATTGGTCAGCTGCCACGAGTGGGGTGAGGCGCTCAATCATTACGACCGCCTGCTGCTGCTCAACCACTACCTGGTAGCGGCGGGTCAGCCAGATAGCGTCATGACCCTGGAGAATTTGCAAAAGGCCTACGGTAGCGGTCTGCAGCCGCCCAAAACAAATCCGTTTTCTTACTTGGTAGCAGGTTAAGTGCTTCTGTAAACGCTGCGCCTAGCCTAGGTAAATTGACAGCACATCACTCAGCCGCAGCTGCTTTTGCGCCTCGGCTGCGAGTCAAAATGCCTTGACTGGGGCTCACCAGCAGCGCTGCTAAAAACAGAATGAAAACCGTCAGTGCAATGGTCGGGCCGGAAGGAATATCGAGGTAGTAGCTCAAGTAGATGCCGATGATGCTGGCCGCCGCACCGATAGCAGCACCCACAATCATCATCCAGTGCAGCTCCTTAACCAGTAGAAAGGCCGTCAACGCCGGGCCGACCATAAGGGCGATTACGAGAATAACGCCGACAGCTTTCATGCCCGTGACGATTGTCAGGGTGACGGCCGCCGTCAGGCCCCAGTTGATAGCGGTGACGGGCAGGCCCATGGCCTCAGCCCCGAGCCGGTCGAAGGTGAAAAACAGCAGCTCTTTATAAAAGAGTTTGACGATGGTGAGCAGGCCAACGGTGATCAGCCCCATGTGCCACAGGTCGGCTTGGGTAACGCTGAGCAAGTCGCCAAACAGCAGCCCTTCTAAATCGAGAGTGCTGCGCAGAATGGTTAGCAGGGCGACCCCTAGGGCGAAAAATGCGGCCAGGGTAAGGGCCATAATGGCGTCTGCTTTAATCCGCGACTGAGCTTTGACCCAGGTGATTACACCGCTGCTGAGCATGCCAAAGATAAAGGCTCCAATGAGCAGATCCCACCTGAGGAAATGTGCGATCGCAAGTCCCGGCAGTACGGAGTGAGACAGAACGTTCCCTAGCAGGGCCATACGCTGCACAATCAGATAAGTCCCCACAACTGGACACAGCACTCCTGACAAGATGCCTGCTATCAAGGCGTTGCGGATAAATTCGTAGGCGAGTGGATCGAGGAGCCAGTCCATGGATTTAATGTAGGAAGTTCACAGGCAAACCAGCGACTCAGCCGCAGAGTTGTTTTTATTGGGCTGTTCGCTTGGGTAGGGGATCTGTGGATTAGATGTAGATTTTCTATTTTGGCCTATGAGTTAGCCTACTGAGACTGGGGCTGGGGTAGGTTAGAGTGGAGTCAACCTTTTGGTGGCGGTTCCAGAACTGGTAAGGCTTGAGCCTACGGGTCCAGATCTAGAATGCAGCCCCAAGAAACCTTGGACAAGACACCCAGCATAAGGCACCCAGAAACCTATGGGAGTCGTTCTATATTTTTTACGCCACGGCCAGACTGCCTACAGCCTCACGGGGGGCTATTGCGGCACTTCAGAAAACGACCCTGGGCTAACACCGGCAGGGGTTGAGATGGCGCAAGAGTTTGCCCAAGCCTACGCCTTTTTTCCCTGGACGGCAGTGTACGTCAGCCCTCTCAAGCGCGCCCTTGAAACTGCCCGGCCACTGTGCCAGCAGGTGGGGCTGGAGATGCAGGTGCGCGACGGACTGCGGGAAGTAATCTATGGCCGCTGGGAGGGCATGCGCCCGGTTGAGGTAGACGAGCACTATCACGATGAGTATGTGGCCTGGCTGACTGACCCAGCCTGGTATGCGCCTGTCGGCGGTGAGCGCGCGGTAGATATTGCCCGGCGCTCATCCCAAGTGCTGGACGAAATTGAGCGGACCTATCGTGAGGGCCACATTCTTTTGGTGTCTCACAAGGCGACCATTCGCATTATGCTGACCACGCTAATGGGGATTGATGTGGGCCGCTATCGCGATCGCATGGATATGCCGGTTGCGGCCGTCAGTATCGTGGAGTTGACCCAGCGGGGCCCCCTGTTTCACACCATTGCTGACCGCTCCCATATGAGGGAGCAGCTACGCGCTATGCCCAGTACGTGAGGAGATTTGAGGCCCATGACCCTGAAACTCTATCTCCTGCGCAACGCAGAAACCTTCTTTTGCAGCACCGGGCGCTACTGTAGTCGAGACGGCGTGCCCCTGACCGAGCGCGGTCAGCAGATGGCTAGCTATTTTGCCCGCGATTACCGAGACCTGCCCTGGAAAGCCGTACTCTGTAGCCCCTTGAGCCATGCGATCGCAACTGCTCGCCCTCTATGCGAAGCGACAGGAGCTGCTATGGAGTGCCGTGCCGAGCTGCGGGAGCTGTCCTTTGGTGCCTGGGAAGGCATGTCGCCCCAGGAAGTCAACCAGCACTACCACGACGACTACATCCGCTGGCTAGCCGACCCCGCCTGGAATGCGCCCACAGGCGGGGAAAAAGGCATTCGCGTGTCTCGCCGCAGCTCGGCGGTACTGGAACAAATTGAGGAGACTTACCCCGAAGGCCATGTGTTAGTCGTATCCCACAAAGCCACCCTACGGATTATGCTCTGTACTCTGCTCGGCATTGACATTGGCCGCTACCGCGACCGGCTAGCAATGCCAGTCAGCGCCGTTACCCTAGTAGAAGTATCCCAGTACGGTCCCTTTGTGCGAGTGCTTAATAGCTGCGGGCATCTACCGTTGCCCCTGCGCCCCAAGTGGATGGGCAACGGTTCCGACAGCTAGCGTACCGCTACGACCAGGGCGCTTTCATCTCGTCGGGGGCAGCACCTTTGGCCTGACTGGGTGATCTACCTTGAAAAACCCCACCCACAGGGGCATCGGGCGAGAGCCGCTGCACGTCTTCAAAGCCCACGTGCTCCAACATGGCCTGGCAGCAGGCAACGTTGGGGAACCAAAAGCAGGTTGGATCTCTTTGAGGATCTTCTGGCGGACCAGAGACAATGCCAAAGGGGTGAAACTCAGCTATCGGCTCGTTCACATCGTCCCGCCGGGTGGCTGTTTGCATCAGCAGCGTACCCGTGCAAACGCTCAGGATTTTCTCTAGCGCTAGCAGCGGATGCCGCAGGTGATAGAGCACTCCGTAAAAGAGCACCAGATCAAAGGTTCCGTAAGTTTTGGGGCTCAGATCGTAAACGCTGGCTCCGTAGCTCTGGGCCTTAAAACCCATGGCTTGACGGCAGAGGTTGAACTTTCTCAGCATGGGCGGGTAGTTGTCAATTGCCACAACCTCCGCTGCCCCCCGACGCTCAGCCTCAAAGCTAAAGAACCCCTCGGCATGTCCAATATCAAGCACCCGCATTCCGGTTAAGTCTTTGGGCAAGCCGTAGTAGGGAAGTTTTTCGTGCTTGGGATCACTCCAGCCTGGAGTGACCCATCCGCTGGACAGCTCGATTTTATGAAACCAGTAAGGTTCAGCATCAATCTGAGCCTTGACCCAGTCGTGAAAGCTGATGTCTTGCTTTTTCACAAACATAGTTCTGTCTCCATTTAGATTGCAGGGAAAAAGTCCTGGAGAAGCCGTGTGCTCATTTTGTGAGTCAACCCTGCAGCCAAAGCGTGCAAGGTTGCAACCAGTTTAACGAGAGACAGCTGAGTAGAACAGTTTGCTATTTTCCTTGTTGTTCTCTTTAAGAACGCCAGTAGCGTTTGCCCTTGAGAAAAACCCCCAGCACCACGCCAACTATCTGGGAGTAGCTCAGACCGACTAACACCTCAGGCAAGTTTGGAATGAGCCCTTTGAGAAACAGCATGAGCCCAATGCAGGGAACAAGCGCCCACAGTACGGCAGTGTCGAGGTAAACGACCTGAAAAAATCGCTCCATCAGGATGACCGACAGCGCTCCGACTCCCGCCATTGCCAGCACCGGCAGAACCAGAAACAGCAGGTTGAGAAGGACGGAGAAACCGCCTTCAAGTAGGGCTGTTGGCAGCTGATTTAGCAGCAGCAGAAAAATAAAATCGAGGACAGCGGCAATCAGCACCGTAAGGGCTGCGTTTTGCAGCAAAATGGCCCAGGGGAGAGTTTTGAGCCGCCGAAGGGGGTCACGCATAGAGTTTAGGAATGGGAAAACGGGCTTTGCCTATTATCAACGGCTTTTATGCCAGCGTTTGACTGCAAAAACGCGGATGGTTAGAAATTATCCCCAACTGTTGCAGAGATGATTCGGTTCATATGAGCCCTCTGCAGATACCTCATAGGAGCTTGGTAAGACAGACTCCTACCCAGACATTAAAAACACAGCCACAAAATCTTTTCTTAAATAACAGCAGCAAGTAACAGCAAAGAACGGCTGAATGGAGCTGCCTGTATGAGCAGGCTATTTGGCAAAACGCTACTGTACGCAGTCTAAGACAAGGCATCGGCATGACTTATCTCAAGACCTGGCTCAGCCGCTGGCTGCCCAGACTCGACTACCGTATCTGGATCCTGGCAGGTGGACGCTTACTATCCCAGATTGGCATTGGTTTTACGCTGTTTTATGCGCCGATTTTCTTTGTCGACCAGGTGGGGCTAACGGCCACTCAGGTGGGCTTGGGGTTGGGCAGCGGCTCCATATCGGGTATTGCGGGGCGTTTTTTGGGGGGCTCGATGGCCGATGCTCCCCGCTGGGGGCGACGACCTACGCTGCTTTGGTCAGCCGTGGTGTCGGCGCTGGCTGATGGCGCGCTAGTGATGGCCAACGATTTTGCGCTGTTTGTCCTGGGTAATTTGCTGATGGGCTTTGGCATTGGCCTTTACTGGCCGGCCACTGAAGCGGTAGTCGCCGACATTGCCCCACCGGATCAGCGCAATGAAGCCTTTGCCCTGGTGCGGCTGGCGGACAGCCTGGGGCTGGGGCTGGGAGTGGTGCTCGGGGGACTGCTCATTGCCGCCACCGGAGCTTATCGGGCGCTGTTTGTGGTCGACGGCATAACCTATCTACTGTTCTTTGCCATTATCTATTACACGATTGCCGAAACTTTACGTCCCCAGGCTAACCGCAGCTCGTTTTGGCAGGGATGGAAACGGGCGCTGGCCGATGTCAATCTGCTGGTATTTGCTCTGGTCAATGTGCTGTTTACAACGTACCTGGCTCAGGTGCAGAGCGCGCTGCCGGTGTACTTTCACCGTTTTGTGGGCATGGGTGAGTTGGGTCAGGGGCTATCAGAGGCAACACTCAGTGTGCTGTTTACCTGGCATGTAGGATTGGCGGCGGTGCTGCAGCTCCCAGTGGCGCGTCGTTTGAGCAGCTTTAGCCAGGCTAGGGGACTGATGATTTCGGCCTGTCTTTGGGCTGTGGGTTTTTGTCTGGTCGGGCTAGCCGGGGTTGCTGGCAGCTTTCCTGTGGGTTGGGCTGCCGCCGCTCTTGGCGTCATGGCTTTGGCAATGGTTGCCTACACACCGATTGCCTCAGCCCTAGTAGTCATGCTGGCCCCGGAGGCGCTGCGCGGGGTGTACCTATCGGTGAACTCTATGTGTTGGGCCGTGGGGTATTTTATTGGGCCACCCTTGGGAGGATGGGCGCTTGACCAGGGGGCTGCGATCGCACACGGCTTCTGGCTAGTTATGGCTCTGACAGTGGCGCCTGCCATCGTTGTTCTAATGTGGCTAGGGCGCCGTTTGCGTCGGGCAACTCAGTAATCTGCTTTTGCAGTCGGTGTCCTTCAAGCAGACTTCACACCGGCTTGTCCCACTCCACAAAATTAATCGGATAGGGTGAAATTGCTTCGAAGAAAGGAATCAGGGTGATCCTCCAGGCTGCTGGAGGGCTGGCCGTTGTTCTTTAGAAGAGCCCCCATGTTTACTGGAATAGACCTCATCGTCATCGCCCTGGTGGTACTGGCAGTCTTTTATCTGTCGGACACAAGCTCCAAAGACTTTGAGTTCAAGCTCGACCCCATGGCTTTCCTAGTAGTGGGTCTGGTGGTGCTCATGATTGTGCTTACCACGGCATAGTCAGAAGCCCGATGTCTTTGAGAATCGAGAGCGGCGCCAGCAAAGCTGCCAGTTGGTTATAGGCTTCCTCTGCTCGGTCGCCCTCCAGCACTACCTGGGGGGTGGGGTAGTTTTGCAGCACCTCCAGCAGGTTGATTTGACCGTCTTCTGCGGCAGAGAGCACCAAAGCGGCGCGCAGCGCTTGGCGATTGGCCTGGTTTGAAGGAGGGCGAATTACCTGGCCCAGCTGATCCAAAGCCCACTCTCCTGGCCAGCTGTTGAGGGTGCTATCCAGCAGGTTAGGATCAACGCTGAGATTGCGCGTTAGCACGTCTTGAAGCGCGGCCGGGTCTTGGCCAGCGGTGTTGAGCAATCCCTGAACCGACTCGGGAGCGTCACCCGTTGCAGCTAGGCTCGCTAAATCTGCCGTTGGGACGGCTCGACCAAATCCTCGATAGCGCAGCAATACTGTATCGGCTGCGATCGCACTCGCTCCTGCCAAGCCCACCACAATAGGTGCACTTAAAAGCACTAGGACGGTTTGTGCTGTTCGTAACTTCATTCTGCTAGTCTCCTGGGCTCGAGTACTTCCAACGTAAGTGTGTGGGCCGGTTTCAGAGGGAATGACGCTGCACCCATCAGAAAGATTCCACTCAATCTGGCTCTAGACCCCCTGGTCCCATTGTGCAGCGGCTGTCTTCGGCTCTGGGGCAGAGCGTTAAATCTCTACCCTTTGAAGGAGCTAGAAGCAGTAAGTTCTTACAGAAAGAGGGGCCGTTCATAGACGGCCCCTCTTTAATTCCTCTTTAGGGGAAGGAATACTCGATCAAAGAAGCAAGCCTGCCGCTGAATCTAGCGCTCTACAGCGGATAGCTGTACGGTTTGCAGCGCCTCGACCAACTGCCGAACGACAGCGATCATGGCGAGCTCGCTGTCTAGCTTGTTGACTGCTGAGCCCACACCGACACCCGCGGCCCCGGCGGCAATGGCCATCGGTGCAGTAACGTCGGAGAGACCAGAAGCGCACAGCACAGGCACCGACACGGCACGAGAGATTTCACGAGCAGCGGCCAGGGTAGGAGCGGCTTTCTCAATCAGACCGAGCGTGCCGGCGTGAGTTGGGGCACTAGAGGTGCCGCCTTCGGTTTGGATGATGTCAGCCCCTGCAGCCACCAGATCTTCTGCCAGCTGCACCTGCTCATCTAGAGCCAAAATGTGGGGTACGGTCACCGAGAGCGTGACCTGGGGTAGCAGTGCCCGGGTGCGTTGGGTGAGTGCTAGCACCTCAGGCGCCTCAAAGCGGCGACCCTGAGCGTAGAAAGCATCGAAGTTACCGATTTCAATGAGGTCAGCACCCGCAGCAACAGGGGCCAAAAATGCCTCGGCCTCTACCGCAGAGACACAAACAGGCAGGTTGGTCAGAGACTTGACCAACCGAACTAGGTCGGCATCAGCGGCGATATCGACAAAGGTTGCCCCACCCTGGTCAGCGGCGCGCACGACAGCAGCGACCCGCTGATGGTCAAAGTTGGTTAGTCCGCTGATGATTTTTAGGGCGCGGCCCTGGTCAAAGGTATGCTTGAGGTTAGACAGCATGGATAGTTGGTCTCAAACGCTGAATCAGTTTGACCATTCTCCCACTCCAAGCGGCAACTGTGGTAGAGACAGCTACGGATATGCTTGTTCAGCAGCGGCTCTAGTTCTCCCGAAGCTCCCATTTGTCCTTGAGCCATCACTCCTGATTCGGGAATTGTGCGGTGAAGCGTTCGGTGAGGCGTTGAATGCTCATGACGGGTCCAGAACTCATCGCTCGTGCTTGCGATAGAGAGTCTGTCGTAATAGAATTAAAGACTGTGTCGAAATTATTGTTGGATTTGTCATGCCAAAGCTAAAAACCCGCAGAGCAGCAGCTAAGCGCTTCCGCCTCAGCGGCAGCGGTAAAATCATGCGCCGCAAAGCTTTCAAGAATCACCTGCTGCAGCACAAAGGCGCTGAGCGGAGAAATCGGCTTTCCAAAATTGCCACCGTTGACGAGGCCGATACTGGAAATGTTGAGTTGATGCTGCCCTACCTCTAGGGTCAGTTTTTGGGGCAGTCGGCTGTGCTCTCAGAACGTAGTCTCAAGAAAGCGCTCAGCCTCCAAGTTTGTCGATGATTGTTTGGTTTGTTTGTTAATCAGCTGCTGAGGATAGCAAGTCATGGCACGTGTTAAGCGCGGCAATGTCGCTCGCAAGCGCCGCAACAAAATTCTTAAGCTCGCTAAGGGCTTCCGGGGTTCCCACTCTAAGCTTTTCCGCACCGCTAATCAGCAGGTCATGAAGGCTCTGCGGAGCGCCTACCGCGATCGTCGTCGCCGCAAGCGCGATTTTCGCCGCCTCTGGATCACCCGCATCAACGCGGCTGCTCGTCAGGAAGGCCTGAGCTACAGCCGCCTCATTGGCCAACTGAAGAAAGCCAATATTGAAATCAACCGCAAAATGCTGGCTCAAATGGCGGTCCTAGATCCCC
>DATNQE010000773.1:0-2612 GCA_036702895.1 Trichocoleus sp.
CTGAGCTTATCTCAGACCCACTCATTATTCCTTTTGTCAACCTGCGGAATGTCGGATTTACTGCAACTCGGCAATACCGCGAGTGTCGATAAAGGCGACTCGACCAGTGCCTACCGGGACGAGGATGTGATCGCACGCCACGATGTCCTGTCGGTATGCATTGCCCAAGTTTTGCGCGCTGCTGTACTCAGCGCCCGGCTGTTGGCCGAAAACTCAGTAGCTGAGGGTGAGATCGCAACAATCTGCACCACTGCCAGAGCTTCGTCCATAGGGCTGCTAAGCCATCACCGCTGGGAATCTTGCTGGAAGTTTGCTAACCGATGAACTAGGGCAATCAACTCGGCAGTGTCGATGGGTTTAGCCAAATGCGCTTGAAATCCGGCGGCAAGGGCGGCGGCCTTGTCCTCGGGGCGGGTAAAGGCCGTGAGCGCAGCGGCCGGGATAGCGCTGCTGGCACCCTCCCAAGACCTGACTTTACGAATCAGGTCATAGCCGTCCTCCTCAGGCATGCCAATGTCGGAGAGGATAACGGTGGGCTCCCAGCTGGTAACAGCCCTAAATGCCTCTGCAGCGGAACCACACACTTTTACGGTCGCGCCCTGACGAGTAAGGGCGGCGGCAATAAAATCTCTGGCGTCGGGGTCATCGTCAACAACGATTACCCGAGCGCTGTGGAGCTGATGGGCTATCAACTCGGTCGCATGAGACGCGCCGTCTAGGTCGATAGTGCTCTGGCCGAGCCTACTGTTGGTTAGGGTCAGCGGAAGCTTGACGGTGAACGTGGTGCCCTGGCCTTCCCCGGCGCTATCCACCTCGACGCTGCCTTGGTGAAGATCAATCAGATGACGAACGATAGCCAGACCCAGGCCCAAGCCACCAAACCTACGAGTAGTTGAGCCATCGGCCTGACGAAAGCGATCAAACACATGCGGCAAAAACTCTGGCCCTATGCCGACACCCGTGTCTCGTACCTCAATGGCGGCCTGTGAACCCATTTGCAGCAGGTTAACCTCGACTCGCCCGCCTGCTGGTGTAAATTTGATGGCGTTGGAGAGCAGGTTCCACACCACCTGCTGCAGTCGGTTGGGGTCCCCCATGACCGGCCCTGGATCTTGAAGATGGGCATGCAGTTCTACGTCTTTGGTGGCGGCGGTATGGCGGACTGAGTCGAGGGCATTGGTGACAATGCTGGTCAAGGATATGGGGTGAGGCTCAAGGTGAAGCTTGCCGATGATGATTCGCGACGTATCGAGCAAGTCCTCTACCAGGTGGGCTTGGGCTTTGGCGTTGCGCTCAATGACGTCAACCGCCCGCTGAGCATTACTGCTGTCGAGCTGACCGGCCCGCAGCAGGGCGATCCAGCCCAGAATGGCGTTGAGCGGAGTCTTCAGCTCGTGGGAAACCGTAATGAGAAACTCGTCTTTGAGCCGGTTCGAAGCTTCGGCTTCAGCGCGGGCCGCTTCGGCCTGGGCCAGGTTCTGGTCGCGCTCCTGCTGGCGCTGGGCTAGCAAATCCGCTGAGTAGGTCAAGGCGCTGCCTAAGGAGGCGACTTCTGTGATCGAGGAGGGCGGTATCTCGGGCCGTTCACCCCGAGCTAGATGCTCGGCGGCGGCAGCAGCGGCTGCGATCGCAGCTGAAATTTGGCGAGAGAGCAGCAGGGCACCCAGGCCGCTGATTAGCAGCAGCACCCAACCGCTGCCAATAACCCACCAAATGGCTCGCCGGGCAGGCCCTTCAATAACGCTGACCGGCACGGTAACAGCGGCCGTCCAGGGCAAACTGTTCATACGGCTAAAGGCAACGTAGACTTTAGCGCCCTCTAGCGTCGTATCGCGGTAAACGCCTTCTGGGCTCGCCCCAATCCGCTCTAAAAACGAAGGGGTTCCCCGCTGCCCCACGAAGCGCTCCGGATCACGAGTGCGGGCGACAACCACACCCTGACTGTCCACCACTGTGCGTGTCCACTCGCCCTCTACCGGGGCCTGCTCTTCAACCACCTCGGCCAGGGCTTGGGGGGTAATAACAGCTGTGAGTACATAGCGCAGCTCGTCCCCCTGCATAACCGGTACCCGCACAGGAAAGGCCAGGGTTTGCCCGCTACGGCCACGGGCTAAATCGCCCACGGACGGTTGATGAGTTTCGACAACTTGACGCAGGCTGAGCGGCTCATTGACCGGCGACAGTGGGGTGCCAAAGGGGCGGCGAGTGTTGATAACTTGTCTGCCGTCAGGAGTCAGCAGGATAGCAGACAGCCAAGTAGGTTGGGTCTGCGCCGCACGTCTTAAATCCCGGTCAAAGCCGCTCAAATTGCCCTGGTTAAGCTGCTCTGACCCAGCTAGCGCTTCCAGAGTGCGTGCGGTGCCGGAAACCTCTCGCTCTACAGCCCCAGCTAGGTTGCGGGCCGCTAGCAGCACCCGTCGTTCTGAGGCCTCCTGCTCTTGAAGCACTAGCTGATGGATGACCGCAAAGGCAAAGAGCAACACCGGCAGCAGCGCCCCCGCAAGCAGCAGCAGCAGGTGCCACTTCAGGGAAAATGTGTGGTGCGCTGGGCTGTGTTCGGGACGGTTCTCGCTGGAACCTCCTGTTGAGGCTTCAGTAAGGCTCTCTGAGAC
>DATNQE010000799.1:0-4234 GCA_036702895.1 Trichocoleus sp.
GGAGTAAAGCGTAGAGTTTAGGGCACAGGGTACAGCAGGAGGTGCAGCGACCCACCACCCGCGCGGCTTACGCCTTACACCCTCCCTTAAAGCGCCTTTAGCAGCGCCGCCTCTACGCCATCGACCGTTTTGGTCAGGTTAAAGTTCTGGGCGATGTGGTCACGGCAGCGCTGACCCAAATCAGGCTCTTGCTCCCGCCAGTGGATAAACTGCTGTAGTTTGCTGGCTAACTCCTCGACACTGCCGGCTTCAAATAAATGGCGGCTGAAGGGGCCGCTCAGCAGTTCCGGAATGCCGCCCATGCGGCTGCCAAGGACAGGAATGCCGCAGGCCATCGCCTCAAGCAGGCTGCGGGCAAAAGGTTCAGGCCACTCGCTGGGCAGCACCATCAGATCGCTGGCCTGATAGACCTGTTGGGGCTGGGAAACGTGGCCCAGGAAGGTGATGTGATTGGCCAGGCTTAGGCTGTGGACTAGACTTTTGAGCGTGTCGAGGTACTCTGGCCGCTGGTTGTGGGGTTTTCCGGCAATAGCTAGATGGGCTGTTAGACCTTGCTGCATAGCCTGGTCAAAGGCGCGGATTAAGGTTTCTAGCCCCTTGTCTCGATCCAGGCGGCTCACGTAACTGATCAGGGGAATATCGGCCGGGAGGGAAAGTTGCGATCGCGCCTCCTGCCGGTTAGTCGCAGGCGTGAAGCGTTCGGGGCTGACGCCGTTATACACCACGTCGATGCGGTTTGCGGCAAACCCTCGCTTGATCCATTCCCCCTTGGTCTGCTGAGAAACGGCGATGAGGCGGCGGGTACTTCTCATCCCCAGGTTCCACTGCCAGCCTAGAGCCGGTGGTGGCGGTAGCCGCAGGTGGCAGACAAAGGGCAACCCCTTGAGGCGGGCCAGCACCATGCCCGAGAAGCTGTCGTGATATTGGTTGCTGTAGACCAGACTGTTTGGGGGGGCGGGCACCCGACGCAAATCGTCGATCAGCTGCCAGCTCGACGTCAGAGGCTGCTTCATCTCCACCCGGTACTGGCGCAGCGGCATCACCTGTTGGCAAAAGCTGCGGTATTCGTCGAGCAAATTGCCTGGACTGCGGTACAGCAAAGTCACAGTGTGGCCTCGCTGGGTCAGCCCTCGACAGACATCGCGCAGGCTGATCTCCTGGCCGCCCCGACGGGTAGACGGTTCATTTTCTAAAGCGATGACGTGCATAGCCTTAGCTCACCACTTTGCGGTACACCTCGACAGTCTTCTGGCTAATTGTGCGCCAGTCTAGATCTGCCAAGGGTGCAGGGGTCTGCGGCCGGTGCGCGATCGCATCTAGGGTGGCGGTCAGCACCTCAGTGCCAAGCTCACCTGTATAGGTTTTCACCCAGTCTTGTCCCAAGCGCTGCTGCCACTCCGGCATGGCCCCCAGGTGGGGTACCAGCACAGGACGATCAAACGATAGCGCCAGCAGGGCGCTGCCAGAATTGAGGATGGATTCAAAGGGCAGCACCACCCAGTCGGCTGCGTTGAAGAAGAACTGCAGCTCGCCTTCGGGAATAAAGCGCAGGTGCAGATGCACGCGCGGATCGTCCGCAGCGGCCTGCAAAATCGCCTCCTTCAAAGCCGGATGGTCTGGTTTACCGGCTATTACTAGGCTGATGTTTTCCTGCGGCAGCTGACGAAAGGTGTTGATCAGCTGGGGCACGTTTTTGTAGGGGCTGATGTAGCCCAGATACAGCAGCGTGGGTTGGCCAGGCGGCAGGTGCAGCCGTTCGCGGGCGGCAGCGGCAGTGGTTTGGTTGGGGTAGGCTTCGCGGTAATGGCCGTGGGGAATAACGAAGCCGGGTTTGTTTTGCAGCTGCGGCATCCGTTTGTAGATGGCCCACTGGCTGGCCTCACATAGGTTAATCACGGCGTCGGTACACTTCCCGAGCCAATGTTCGCACTGATGCCCCAAGCGCGAGTGCAGCAAGACGTGGGGCTGCTCGTCGTGAATAGTCCAGATAATGCGATCGCCCCGCCACCGGGCCAAGTTGAGCAGGCTGAGGAAGGCCCCCACTCGCGCCGCCGCTACCCAGGGGTTGGGATGGCGCACAATAGTTTCCACCGGCCAGTGCAGGTGGATGACATCGTAACGACCCGTCAGGAGCTTTTGAGGGGTGAACTCTTCTACTTCCACGCCCAGTTTCTCCATTGGGGCGTAGAGCAGCCAATTGTAGGGGTTTTTGTAGCGGGTTTTAAACGCGGGCCAGGCTAGAACTTTCATCGCGCTTTGTCAGGGGGTGCCCTTTCAGGATGCCCCAGGTCGCGCCATTTAATTCGTGCCTTACATGACTGCTCTGAAGCCGAAAAAGCGGGCTCAGCAGCGCGATCTAGGCGCTTAAATACGGCCTAGCGATCGCGCATACCCATCTGCACCTTCCACAAACTTGCGTAGAGGCCGTTGCGTTCAATCAGCTCTTCATGGGTGCCCCACTCAACCAGCTGCCCCATCTCCATAACGTAAATACGAGCGGCATTGCGGACGGTGGAGAGACGGTGTGCGATCGCAATCGTCGTGCGATTCTGCGTAATTTTCTCTAGAGAACGCTGAATTGCCGCCTCAGTTTCGTTGTCTACGGCTGAGGTCGCCTCATCTAGCACCAAAATCGGCGGGTTTTTGAGCACGGCACGGGCAATCGCCAGCCGTTGCCGCTGACCCCCCGAAAGCTTTTGCCCCCGCTCGCCCACAATCGTGTCGTAGCCAGAGGGCAGCTGCTCAATGAAGCTATGGGCCTCGGCGATCTTGGCTGCCTGAATAATCTCGTCGCGAGTCGCCCCAAAGGTGCCATAGGTAATGTTTTCGGCCACTGTGCCGTGGAACAAAAAGACGTCCTGGCTCACCAAACCGACCGCCTGCCGCAAATCTTGGGGGTCGAGATGGCGAATATCGATGCCGTCTAGCGTGATCCGCCCGGCACTGATTTCATAGAGCCGCAGCAGCAGCTTCACCAGGGTGCTCTTGCCAGAGCCCGTCGAGCCCACAATGGCGATAGTTTGCCCAGCGGGCACCTTCAGCGTCAGGTTCTGCACGACGGGAGTGCGGTCGTGGTAGGCAAAGGTAATGTCCTCAAAAATCACCTCGCCCTGCACCTGGCTTACCGGCAGACGATGGCTTCCGGGCTGAAGGGCGATGGGTGTGTCGAGCAGCCCCATCACCCGGCTGGTTGAAGCCATAGCCCGCTGGTACTGATCCAGGGTTTCGCCCAGGCGAGTCAGGGGCCACAGCAGCCGCTGAGTGATAAACACCAGCACGCTGTAGGTGCCTACTTCCAGACGGCCTGCTACGGTCTCCAAGCCGCCCACGACCAGCGTGGCCATAAAGCCAAACAGAATGAAAATTCGAATCAGCGGAATAAAGGCCGCACTGAGGGCGATGGCGTGGCGGTTGCTGAGGCGATAGGCTTCGCTCTCCTGGCGAATGCGCTCCACTTCGTAGTCTTCAGCGGTGAAGCTCTTGATGGTCAAGATGCCGCTGAGGTTGTTGGACAACCGGCTGTTAAGCAGGCTGACGCGCTCTCTGACGACAGCATAGCGGGGGGCCAGGAGCTTTTGGAATGCGATCGCGCCCCAAATAATCAGCGGCATGGGCAGCATTGCCAGCCAGGCCACCTTGGGTGCCACTACAAAAAAGGTGCCGCCAATCAAAATGACTGTCGTGATCACCTGAATGACTTCGTTAGCACCCCCATCGAGAAAGCGCTCTAGCTGGTTGATGTCGTCGTTCACGACCGCCATTAGCCGCCCCGTGCTGCGCTCCTCAAAGTAGGCCATGTCTAGCTCCTGCAGGTGGGAGTAAGCGTCTACCCGCAGGTCCCGCTGAATGGTCTGAGCCAGATTGCGCCAGAGCCAGGCATAGGCATACTCAAAAATCGACTCCAGGCTCCAGATCACAAAGGTGAGCAGCGCCAGCACCAGAAATTGCCCCCGCACGCTCTCAATACCCCAACGGGCGATGGCCGAATCCTGCTGCTTAACGACCACGTCCACGGCTAGGCCAATCAGCACGGGCGGTGCTAGGTCAAAGAGCTTGTTGAGTACTGAGCATAGGCTAGCCAGCCAAATTGCGCGGCGGTAGGTCCGGCCGTAGCGCAGCAGCCGCTGCAATGGACGAACTGGAGCAGACAAGGCTGCCTCTGAAGACACTGCTGAAGGAATCACGGGAGGAGTTGCTGAAGTCACTGGAAAAGGGCCCTGGGGTTGGCGAATCG
>DATNQE010000810.1:0-4823 GCA_036702895.1 Trichocoleus sp.
CCGGCGGTCTAGACTTCTCTAAGCCGGTTGAAGCCTACTTCTTCGACCCCCTCGACACCACCAAGGCCATCGTCGATGCGGCAGTTTCTCTCACGGGCTTTGCGCTAGTCGGTGGCCCTGCTCGTCAGGATCACCCCAAGGCCATCGAAACCCTGAAGAAGCTGAACCGCCCCTACATGGTGGCCCTGCCCCTGGTCTTCCAGACCACCGAGGAGTGGGAAACCAGCGACCTGGGCCTGCACCCCATTCAGGTGGCGCTGCAAATGGCGATCCCTGAGCTAGATGGAGCCATTGAACCCATCGTGCTCTCCGGCCGCGACGGCATGACCGGCCGGGCTATCTCCCTGCAAGACCGGATCGAGGTGATTGCCCAGCGGGCCATGAAGTGGGCCAACCTGCGCCGCAAGCCCAAGATTGATAAGAAGCTGGCCATCACCATCTTTAGCTTCCCGCCCGACAAAGGCAACGTCGGTACCGCCGCTTACCTGGATGTGTTTGGCTCCATCTACAAAGTGATGGAAGCCATGAAGCACAACGGCTACGACGTGCAGGATCTGCCTGAATCTGCCGAGGCTCTGATGCTGGAGGTAATCCACGACGCTCAGGCCCAGTACAACAGCCCCGAACTCAACGTCGCCTACAAAATGCCCGTTCGGGAGTACCAGGCGCTGACCCCCTACGCCGAACGGCTAGAAGAAAACTGGGGTCCGCCGCCCGGAAACCTGAACACCGATGGCGAGAACATGCTGGTCTACGGCAAGACCTTTGGCAACGTCTTCATCGGCGTGCAGCCCACCTTCGGCTACGAGGGTGACCCAATGCGGCTGCTGTTCTCCCGCTCGGCCAGCCCCCACCACGGCTTTGCCGCCTACTACACCTTCCTGGACAAGATCTGGGGCGCAGATGCAGTGCTGCAGTTCGGCACCCATGGCTCTCTGGAGTTCATGCCGGGTAAGCAGATGGGCATGTCGGGTACCTGCTACCCCGATAACCTGATCGGCACCATTCCTAACCTCTATTACTACGCGGCCAACAACCCCTCCGAGGCGACCATCGCTAAGCGCCGGGGCTATGCCGAGACCATCAGCTACCTGACGCCGCCTGCAGAAAACGCGGGTCTGTACAAGGGTCTGAAGGAACTGAGCGAGCTGATTGGCTCCTATCAGTCCCAAAAAGACAATTCGCGGGCTGTTCAAATCGTCAACGCCGTCATCAGCACGGCTCAGCAGTGCAACCTCGACAAGGACGTAACCCTGCCCGAGGGAGATGCTTCAGAGCTAACTGCCGAAGAACGGGATGCGCTGGTCGGCAAGATCTACATCAAGCTGATGGAGATCGAGTCGCGCCTGCTGCCCTGCGGCCTGCACGTCATCGGTATGCCGCCGACTGCAGAAGAAGCGATCGCAACTCTGGTCAACATCGCCGGGCTCGACCGCGAAGAAGACGGCATCAAGAGCCTCCAGCGAATCATTGCTGAGAGCCTGGGTCGCGATATCGATGAGATCTATGCCAATAGCGATCGCGGTGTGCTCACCGACGTGCAGCTACTCTACGACATCACCCAGGCTTGTCGCGCCGCTGTCAGCGCCCTAGTGCACGAGCAGATCGACGCCGAAGGCCGTGTCTCGATGGTGTCGCGCCTAAACTTCTTCAACATCGGTCGCAAAGAGCCCTGGGTGAAAGCGCTGCACGAAGCAGGCTATCCCAAAGTGGACACCGAAGCTCTGAAGCCGCTGATGGAGTTTCTGGAGTTTTGCCTGGAGCAGGTCTGCGCCGACCAGGAGCTGGGCGGTCTGCTAAAGGCCCTCGAAGGCGAATACGTCCTGCCCGGCCCCGGCGGCGACCCCATCCGCAACCCCGATGTGCTGCCCACGGGTAAGAACATTCACGCCCTCGATCCCCAGTCCATCCCCACCACTGCCGCTGTGCAGTCGGCCAAAATCGTGGTGGATCGCCTGCTGGAGCGGCAGCGCCAGGAAAACGGCGGCAACTACCCCGAAACCATCGCCACCGTGCTTTGGGGCACCGACAACATCAAGACCTACGGCGAGTCTTTGGCTCAAATGCTATGGTTTGTGGGGGCTAAGCCCGTGCCCGACTCCCTAGGCCGGGTGAACAAGCTGGAGCTGATCCCGCTGGAAGAGCTGGGTCGTCCCCGCGTGGACATTGTGGTGAACTGCTCCGGCGTCTTCCGCGACCTGTTCATCAACCAGATGGCGCTGCTCGATCGGGCGGTGAAGATGGCGGCTGAGGCCGACGAACCACTGGAGATGAACTTCGTGCGCAAGCACGCCCTAGAGCAGGCTGAGCAGATGGGCATCTCTGTCCGTCAGGCCGCCACCCGCATCTTCTCCAACGCCTCTGGCTCCTACTCTTCCAACGTCAACCTGGCGGTGGAAAACAGCAGCTGGGAAGAAGAGAAGGAACTCCAGGAGATGTACCTGAAGCGCAAGTCCTTCGCCTTCAACTCCGACAACCCCGGCGTCATGGACAACAGCCGGGAACTGTTCGAGTCGGCCCTGAAGAAAGCCGAGGTTACCTTCCAGAACCTCGACTCTTCAGAAATCTCCCTGACCGACGTGTCTCACTACTTCGATTCCGACCCCACTAAGGTCGTGGCCAGCCTGCGGGACGACGGCAAAGCGCCCTCCTCCTACATTGCCGACACCACCACCGCCAACGCTCAGGTGCGCACCCTCTCTGAAACGGTTCGTTTGGATGCGCGCACCAAGCTGCTGAACCCGAAGTGGTACGAGGGCATGCTCTCCCACGGCTATGAGGGCGTGCGTGAACTGTCAAAGCGCCTGGTCAACACGATGGGCTGGTCGGCTACCGCTGGCGCAGTGGACAACTGGGTCTATGAAGACGTGAACACCACCTTCATCCAGGATGAGGAGATGTGCAAGCGCCTGATGAACCTCAACCCCCACTCCTTCCGCCGCATGGTTTCGACCCTACTGGAGGTGAACGGTCGCGGTTATTGGGAAACCAGCGACGATAACTTGGAGCGCCTGCAAGAGCTCTACCAGGAAGTTGAAGACCGCATCGAAGGCGTTGAGTAGGCGCGCGTTTAACTAAATAGATTGATGGCAGGGGTGGACGCAAGTTTGCCCCTGCTCGCTATATTTGAGCAAACAACGCTTACTGCTATGTCTTCGCTAGCAAACTTTAACGAACTGAATTTCCAAGACGAAGACGTTGTTCTACCGCCTAGTAACCTTGAGAGTAATGAACCTCCCTTGGAAAGTGATCTACATCTTCTGCAGATCAAGCTGCTGCTAGATTGTCTAAATTGGCTGTGGCGCGATCGCAACGATTACTACGCAACAGGGAACTTAACCATTTACTACAACCCTCAAAAAATCAAATCGCGCGACTTTCGAGGGCCAGACTTTTTTGTAGTGCTCGGTGCGGAGAAGCGACTCCGAAAAAGCTGGACAGTATGGGATGAGGGCGGACGATACCCAAATCTAGTTGTAGAAATTCTCTCAAAAAGCACAGCAGCAGTAGATAGAGGATTGAAGAAGCAGCTTTACCAGGACATTTTTCGCACCCCTGATTACTTTTGGTTTGATCCTGAGACTTTAGAGTTTGAAGGCTTTCACTTAGTTGACGGTGAATACCAGTCGATTGAACCCAATTCTCAGGGTTGGCGATGGAGCCAGCAGCTTCATTTATACTTGGGGCTACACAATGAGCAGCTACGTTTTTTCACACCAGAGGGAGCTTTGGTTCCTAGCCTAGAGGAACTAGCGCAGGAATCGGAGCGATCGCAACAGCGGGCCGATCAGCTTGCGAACAGACTCCGCGAGCTAGGTATTGATCCAGATGCTTTAGAGGCAGAGCCTTAAAGCTATCAATTACTCGCATGACCCACATCAATGCCTTGAAAGATTAGGAGCAACAACCTCAGGAAAATTCTCAAAATTGCGCCGTACCCAATCCATACCCACCTCGTTGTTGAGCTTTATGTTCTGAGGAGTATTGGGGTAGATTTTGCTTAAGATATCGGCATCTTGGTCAACCACAACTTTGCCAAAGTCAAGATAGGTCTTGCCAAGCAGGTTGAATAAGGGATGTTTCGCCTGACCAAATAGCAAGATGTAGGTGCGCGTTCGGTTTTCAGCTTCTGGGATGAAGAAATGACACTGGGCCGCTTTGCCGAGGGGCATTTCTCCATGAAAAATAATCAGGCTGGGAAAGTGGTTTTCTAAATGGGCTTCAATGCGGTTGGGCAGCAGAAACAGGTTAGGTTTCTTGAGTTTCTCAATTAGGGGATAGGGCGCTGTGGGCATGTCGTAAAGCGCGTGAGAACGATGCCCCTCATCGATAAATTGGTGAAACTCTACCTCGGTAATGCGAAAGAGGTCGCGGTGAGTGCCGTTCTGATGGTTGTAATCATGCATGTTCAGCAGCATGGTTAGCAAATCGGTGTCTACACTGCGGTCGGCGGTATGCCCAATGAAGTCGTAGGTTTGCGCGATCTCATTGAGGGCGCTGGGAATAGGCACTTTTGGCTCGTGTCCACCATAAGTCCAAATAAAATCGCCTTGAATAATCAGCTCTAGAGGCTTAAGCTGAGGCAGCGTTTTCCTATTCGTTCCGGGGAGAACCGTACAGCCTGAACTGTCAAACTCCAGGGCGTGAAAGGGGCAAACTACAGTGCTGCTGCCGTCACTTTGAGCCTCACACCAGCCTTCTGAAAGCATTGCGCCCATGTGCGGACAGGCATTGGGTAGCGCCTGAATCGCACCTGCAGCATCCTTCCAGATCACGTAGTCATCGCCATACAAGGAAACTTTGCGGGGCCGATTTACGCTCAG
>DATNQE010000815.1:0-4897 GCA_036702895.1 Trichocoleus sp.
GGTGAATCACCTTCTGTGGCAATCTAGATGTTGCCATCAGCTTAGGACATTGGACTGAGTAGGGGTTTGAGAGCTGCGTTCCCAGCCAGGGGGCTACCTCTGCACCCCTCCTATTCAGATGGCTACCGCAATACTTATCACAGTGCAACAGGGCTAAAGTGCAGCAGGGCCAGCAAACTAATTTGCTGGCCCTGCTGTGTTCAGAAGCAAAGGGTTGCTTTAGGCAAATACGCTAGCCTTCACCACCTTCGCCGCCTTCGCCGCCCTCGGTACCTTCGGTGCCTTCGGTGCCTTCGGTGCCTTCGGCTTCAGTCTCGTCGGCTGCGGCTTCGCCGCCTTCTTCTGCTTCGGGAGTCACTTCAGTCGGGGCTGCTTCGTTCCCGGTGGGTAGCTCTTCTGCTTCGTTAGCAGGGCCGCCGCAGGCACCAATGGTTGCTGCCAGACCTAGGGCTAGAAAAAGCTCAACCGGCTTGCGTTGCTTCATATAAGTCCTTTGCAATGAAAATGTGATCTGCACAACAAAAACGCGTTCTACAGCATATCGAGCTGTTTTTACGCCGTCAATCATCAATTTGGGAGAGTTTTGTCGGTTGAGCTGCTACCGGAGGCGCTCAGGCCAAGGCTAGGAACTCAAGACCAGTAAGCTCTAGCGGTTGCTCTCAGCTCTAAGCTGCTATGGTTTGAATCGCTGCTAGTTCGCATTTCAGTTCATCTATGCCTAACGATCTGGGGCCTTTTCTGCTGGGCGTTACCTTGCTGGGTCTTTATTTAGCATGGTCGGCAGCGACCGAAATGGGAACTCGCTGGCCCCGGCGCAAGTAAACTAACTGAGTTTGCTGCGCGTTGGGCTGCCGCTGCTTGAGTGGGCGTTTTGCAATAGCTCTGGATAGTTATGACTCTCCCAAAGCCACCCCTTTCCCTTCTGCCCTAGCTTCCTATTGCGACAAATACGCTTTGGTCATGGTAAAAAATGCCCTCAATCCTCTGCTGGCGCCTTTGCGATCGCTGCTTTGGTGGCGGGTCAAAGCCAAAATTCGGCAGCGCTTTCCCACGGTCTCGGCAATTTCTACCGCGACCCTAGCGAACTGGCTAGAGCAGCAGCCCCAACCCCTGCTGCTAGACGTGCGGCGGCCAGAGGAGTTTGAGGTCAGCCACCTGCCTGGCGCCCGGTTAGCGCCCGATCTAGCGACAGCCCTAACCCACTCACCAGAAGCCAATCAGCCCGTTGTGGTGTATTGCTCGGTCGGCTATCGCTCTGCTCGCCTAGCCGCCCAGCTCCAAGAGACCTATGGCGCCCCGGTCTACAACCTGGAGGGCTCTATTTTTCAATGGTTTAATGAGGGTCGTCCGGTGGTGCAGCATGAGCAGCCCGTGGAGCGAGTTCATCCCTACAACAAATTTTGGAGCCTGCTGCTAGCGCCTTCCGGAAGCGAACCCTAAAGCAAAGCGTGAGCTAAACCGGCAGCTAAACCTGGAAAGGCAAGAAATCAGACTAGCACCCAGACATACAGCAGACAGACGAACCCCAACGTGGCCAGGGTAATTCCAAACACTTCGCGATCAGTTTGCATAACGGACAGTTTCTGGGCGTAGGGACATAGGAGAGGCAAAATATCGCCTCAAGCTATAGAAACAGTTTGCCCAGAGAATTTTGCTAATCGCGGTGAGTGCGCTGCGTCATGACCTAACCGTGAATTAGGGCTCGAAATTAGGACGCGCAGACAGCTACCTGGCCTCGTTGCTACAGGCTTGCTGGGTCTAAGCCGTTGTGAATGCGCCAGAGAGCGCGGAAATCAGATCGTTAGAGTCTAGATGGGTGACGAAGCTAATCATGCCCAGCACCAAACCCACCCCCAAAATCATAAAAACAAGGACAAGAACACGTGCCAGAACGGGTCTATTAGATTCCATAGGTCATTCCTGCTTACGATTGGCGAGCTGATTGGGTGGGGCGGCTCAACCGTTTGCAGTTTGAACCTTGCCACTTAATTAGGAACACCATCATCCGACAGTCCTGCTGAGTTTTGCTTCAACCCGGGGGAAGAGGTTGGGAATTGGGGATGGGGTAAGTGAGTTGAGCAGGGAATTGAGCAGAGGATGCTTGCGGTGATTCATGCTGTACGTAGAACCTGCCTAGATTAGGCGGGTATCTGGAAAGGAATTAGGCAGGAGTTTGAGGGGCAGGGGGAGCGGTTTGAATCAGGGCTTTGGCTAGGTTGTCGGGAGTGCCAATGTCGAGGTAGTGGCCTTCTTCAAAAACTTCGGCGTCTACCCGCAGGCCAGCCTGAATGGCAGTCTGAATGACATCGCCGATAGGAATTTCGGTGTAGGGCGGCAGCTGCTTGAGGGTTTGGGGGATGGCAGTGCCGATGAGCTGGGCCTGCTGCGCCGTGATGAACTGATGCAGAAACTCGGTGAAGCTGGGCTGCCAAACTGCGCTCGCCCACATATAGCGCAGATCGGTGCGCTGAGATTTTTCTAGAATGGCGCGGACCCGCCCGGCGACGTCGAAGTCCACAACGCCCACTTTCTCGGGCTGATCGGTGGGAAATAGACCTAGTACAACGTCCGCCTCGCCCTGATGCAGCCGCGCCAGCAGCTTTTGATAGGCGTCGTCGGGCTGAAACAGAATGTCGGGAAAGCCCAGAGCCACTACGGCATCTCGCACAAAAGGGTAAGCCTGGTTGAGGCTAAAGGGTACGCCAAAGGGAACGTGGACAGTCAGGTAGGCCAACCGCATATTCAGGGCGGCGCCGTCTCCAAGAAAGGTGGGAATGTCCCACTTGCCGGGTCGCAGAATGACCATGGCTTCAGTGATGCCGGCCAGACGCATTTTTTCTAGCAGGGCATGACAGACTACCTTGAGCCCAGTTCCGTCGGGCTGAAACCCAATGGGGAAGAGTTCTTTGCTCATGGGCAGCGGCCCCAGGCGGGTGGCCTGTCCGGCTGCAGGCATAAGGCCGATCACTCGCGTTGGCGTAGCTCGCGTTGGCGTTGGCATAAAGGGGTGCAGGATTAGGAGGTGGTGGACATGAGGAACTGGCGGCAGAGGCAACGCAACGTCCTGACGTCCTCCTGCGTTTCAAACGTGTCTAGCGACCCAATGGCCTGAACCTGATCGAATTTTAGAGTGGTCTGGGGTATCGAGATGGATGCGGCAATTTGCTCCCGAGTCGCTTCGTCTAGGTATTGATAAATCAGACTGACGTGAGGGTCGAAGGAATACTCTGAAGGATTCGGCACGCCTTCACGGATGCGGTTGGCAAGCTGGGTAAGAGGCGAAATGTTTGCTAGCTGAATAAACACCGTTTTGGTAAATACTCCGCTGTGGCGGATGTCTTCGATCTTTAGCTCCAGCGGCGGTAGCCCTTGAGTGGCCTCAGCTAGCAGCGCCTCAATCGATATCCCGTCTGGGGAAGGCCCGCTGTAGAGCGTGACATGGGGCAAAAACGGCGCTGCCCCATGGGCCTGGGTCAAACTATCGATCATGGACTGGAGCAGGGCACAGTCGTCCTCTGCCGGCACAAGCCAAAAGGAAACGTGGGCCATGTTGGATGGGTTCGTGGATCGGCGTTAGTAATGGGCTTTGCTATCGCGAACAAACTGCACGTCGTGGATCGGGCAGCGGGGCGTTTCGGCGCTGGGGCTGCGGCGGTACCACTCCTGATGGCAGCTCGCTACCGGGCAAATGTAGCGGGGGCTCTCGATGGGGCTGGTGCTGCCCTCTAAAGGCTGATAGGTGCGGATTGTTTTGAGGATTGCCTCAGGCGCGTAGTGCTCCTCCAGCGACAGCCGCAGCCACTCTCGCGTTGGCTCCTGCTGGCCTAGGACCTCTACAATTTGCTGGGCTGCGGTTGAGTTCGCTGAAACCTGACCTAGCAGTCTTGAAAGCTGACTCCCTATCTGCTGGGCGCTGGGCGCATCGAGCAGCCGAGGCAAATAGGGCTGAATTTCTTGAGCCGCTTTGACAATCTCATCGGTGGAATACATATCAACACCTGATCAACACCCGCCTTGAGTAGGCACCTAATATATTAGTTGTCCTACCCGAGTGCTCTTTGTCAGCGTCTCAAAACAAAATTTTTCACACCCATTTCCCGGCTAATTCCCCATCCCCCAATACCCTAAACCCTGCACCCTTCTCCCTATCCGCTTCCCATGGAAACCTCTCTGCAACAGCCCTGGAACACTTCCCTCTACCAAGACAGCCACAGCTTTGTTTGGCAGTATGGTGAGGCGCTGCTCGATCTGCTCTCTCCGCAGAAGGGGGAATTCATTCTCGATTTGGGGTGCGGTACAGGGCAGCTAACCGATGCGATCGCACAGCGAGGCGCCCAGGTTTTAGGAATTGATGGCGACGTCAATATGGTGACCCAGGCCCAGCAAAACTATCCTGAGCTGCAGTTCCAGGTGGCCGATGCGCGTCACTTTGTGCTGCCTACTCCAGTGGATGCGGTTTTCTCTAACGCAGTGCTGCACTGGATTGAGGCGCAAGACCAGGAATGGGTAGCGGAGCGCATCTGGCAGGTGCTCAAGCCGGGCGGACGGTTTGTGGCTGAGTTTGGCGGAAAAGGCTGCATTCAGTCCATTCTCGACGCAATACAGATTGTGCGGTCGAACCTGGGGCTGGGTCGCCCCAGCGCTGCCCCGTGGTACTTCCCCAGCGTGGGTGAACACGCCTCACTGCTAGAAAAGCAGGACTTTGAGGTGAGCTTCGCCGCTCTGTTTGATCGGCCAACGCCGCTAATGGAGGAAACCGGGTTGGCGAACTGGATCTTTATGTTTGCGGGTCGCTTTTTAGGCGATCTAGACCCGGATCAGCAGACTGCCGTGATTCGCGGCGTGGAGGAGTGGCTGCGCCCGTCGCTGTACCGCGATGGCCGTTGGATTGCAGACT
>DATNQE010000833.1:0-3116 GCA_036702895.1 Trichocoleus sp.
GCGACCCTCAGCTAAACAATACTGCCCCTAAATTAGGAAATCAGCACAGTTGCTTGAAGAACCGAAGAAACGACCCTCAAAGCCACGCGTCTCAGAGCTACCAAAGCTAGCCCTTATAGACAAGGCGACTCGATTGAGCGAGCGAAGTGATCTGTACGCTAGTTTTTAGTTTTTGCAGCCAGGCAGGACTGCCAAAGTCTTACTCATAGCTTAACGCTTCAGACACGTTGGAGGTTGGTTCTTCAGCAGAAATATACCTGTTTCGATAAAAATTAATGCCGTTTTTAGCAAAACCTTATAAGTGCGGTCAGCTAAGCGATTACAGCGGCTGGCAGGATCAGCATGGCATCGCCAAAGGAGTAGAAACGGTAGTCGCAGTTGATCGCCTCCTGGTAGAGATCCAGAAGGCGATCCCGCCCAATTAAGGCACTAACAAGCATTAGCAGACTAGAGCCCGGCAGGTGAAAATTAGTGATTAATCCATCTAGAACTTTCCACTGGTAGCCTGGATAGATAAATAGGTTAGTTTTGCCTCGAAATGGAGCAAGACTTCCGTTTTGGGCGGCTCCTTCTAAAGCCCGGGTTACTGTTGTCCCGACCGCTATCACGCGACCACCCCTGGCCTTGGTGCGATGAATTTTTTCAACGGTTTCGGCAGAGACATCAATCCATTCGCTGTGCATGGCGTGCGCCGTAATATCTTCAGCTTCAACCGGCCGAAAGGTGCCTACGCCAACATGCAGCGTAATAAAGGTGTGATCAATTCTTTGGGCGCTGAGCCGAGTAAATAGATCTTCGGTGAAGTGAAGCCCTGCAGTAGGAGCCGCAACAGCACCCGGTTGCTCGGCATAGATTGTTTGATACTGCTCTGGGGCCGCTTGGCTTTGGGTGATATAGGGCGGCAAGGGCATTTGCCCCAGCCGATCAATTAAATCGACTAGGGGTTCTCCAGAAGGCACAGAGAACTCTAGCAGCCTGCCGCTGGTTTCGGGATCGGTGTCAACGACGTGAGCAATCAGCTCAGGGCCGTGGGGCTCTGAGCCAAAGTGGATCACTGCTCCCGGCTTAAGACGACGGCCTGGTTTCACCAGGGCCAACCAGCAGTTAGGAGCCCGTTCCTCCAGGAGCAGAACTTCTACCTCACCCGTGCCGCTGGCTTTGCGGCCCCGTAAACGGGCGGGGATCACTTTGGTGTTGTTAAGGATAATTAGATCGCCAGGCTGCAGCAGATCGGGCAGATCTAGAAAAATTCGGTGCTGGTGGGTAGAGCGGGTATCTACGACAAGCAGGCGCGAGTGGTCTCGAGGCGTTACAGGATTTTGTGCAATTCGCTCCGCAGGCAGGGAGTATTCGTAGCTAGCTAGGGAATAATCAGTTTCGATGGGTTGGAATTCTGCAGAGGGAGCTGCTGGATCCTTCGAGGAATCGTTAGCAGAACTAGCGTTTTGCTCCGTGCACGGCGGCTGCTCAGGACCTAGAGGCGAGGATAACTCAAGCCGAGGTTGTCTGGTTTGGGAGGGGTTGGATCCACCTGCTGAGCTGCCCATTACTACGTCTGCCTTCAGAATTAGGGAGATACCCCCAGGTAGGAACGGGGGCTTTTCCCCTAACCAAAAGCCATGGGAGTTACGACAATAGGAACTGTAGCACCCCACCGGAAGGTTAGATGATGGAATACATTTATTACCTCGCCAATGCCAGCCTGACCTTACGGGTAGTCGAGCATCTGCTGGTCACTTCGCGCCTGCCCCTCGACTTCATGACCGTAATTCATCAAATTGACGGTTGGGTTATTCGCATCAAGCTACACGAGGTCGTGGATGCCTGCGATGCTGAGGATTTCCGCGCCTATCTTAACGAGCTAGGAATTTCTCACGATCCTGGAATTCGAGTGCGTATGACGCTCTGGGGACTTGAGACAGGCCAATCTCCGGTAGATGTTATGCGCCGCTATCAGGTGGCGATTGTGTCCCACGGTAAGCCCGATCGCACCGAGATCGAGGCGTTCCGCCGACAGTTTGTTATGGGTCTGGGCTATTGCCCCGAAACCCTGGCCTAACTGGCGCTAGCCAGCCAGTTAGGAGCCTGATATTGCAAGTCTGTTTGAATCTCACTTTAAATACCGAACTCCTTTAAAAACCGTAAGGGGGAGGGGCAGCAGCCTCTCCCCCTTCTTATTAGGCTCCGGCCATGAGCCCTGCTGCTACTGAGCGCTACTGTTTCTACGAGATACTGTCGTCGCTGACAATGGCTTTTATCCCTTCCAGGGTCGCGGGAATACTGCGGGGATCGAGGAACATCACCTTGCTGCTGTCGCTAGCGCCGATCTTGAGCCCCATTTCTAGGTAGCCTTGAGCAACCAGAAACTGGAGCGCTTCGCGGGCATTGGGATCAGCATGAAGAGTTTTGCTAATGACCTGCATAGCTTCTGAGGTAGCTTGAGCCCGCAGCACCTGCTCCTGACGTTGGGCTTGAGCCCGCAGCACAATTGCTTTTTGCTCGGCTTCGGCATCAAGAATGGCCGCTTTTTGGCGGGCTTCGGCGGCCAGCACCTGAGACTCTGCCTGACCACGGGCCGTGTTGACAGACGCTTCCCGTTCACCCTCAGAAGTCAGCACGGCTGCCCGCTTGCGTCGCTCTGCCGCCATTTGCAGCTCCATAGACTCCTGGACGGCTTTAGACGGGACGATGTCTCTCAGCTCTACGCGGGTGACTTTGACGCCCCAGGGATCGGTAGAAATATCGAGCTCCCGCAGCAGAAGTTCGTTAATCTCGGAGCGAGCCGTAAAGGTTTCATCGAGCTCCAGCTTGCCCATTTCAGAGCGCACCTGGGTGAGCACCAGGTTAACCATGGCAGACTGCAAGTTCTCGACCCGATAGTAGGCTTTTTCTAAATCCACGACGCGCCAGTAGACAACGGCATCAACGGTGATGGAAACGTTGTCGCGAGTGATGCACTGCTGCGGCGGAATGTCGAGCACTCGCTCCCGCACAGTCTGCTTGGAGACAACTCGATCAATGAAGGGCACCGTGAAATTGAGGCCTGGGGTGAGCTTCTTGCCGTTGTACTTGCCCAGGGTTTCAACCAGAGCCTCATCACTCTGGTTGATGATTTT
>DATNQE010000850.1:0-3176 GCA_036702895.1 Trichocoleus sp.
CGGCCTGCCGATAGCACCCCAGCGGGTCCTCTACCCGCTCCGGTGGACGAGCAGGAATGCTATGAGCTGGCGCGCGACTGGTATCTAACCCCACCGTCCCCCCAAGCGGCAGATCCAGCGGCTAGTCAGACGGCTGAAGGGGCAGAGACCAATCCCCAGGAACCGCCGCAGACCTACCTAGTCGAGATTGGCTACCGCACTGCCAGCGGCAGCTGGCTTAGCCTAGCTCGCTCTAACCGCCTCTCTATCAACCCCTAACCCGTAGCTGAGCCTTCAATTGACTTAACCATTCCCTATCAACCGTCTCCCATATCGGCCTTGTATAGTGGTTAGAAGTTGGTTGAGGGCTGTGGCCTATGGCAGCGTTGCTAAATCTACTTCAGATCTGCTCAAGCTCGTTGTCAATTCTGACGACTGGCCTCCGTCGGCTTAAGCGTCCCTGGCAAAGAGCCACCGCACTGCTGCTGACAGCCGCGTTTGCGATCGCGCTGGGCAGCTGTGACCTGAGTCGGTACGAGAAGGCTGACGCCGCTCAGATACCCCAGCTCGTCTTCAGCTCTCTAGGCGATCCCAAAACCTTCAACCCGGTGCTTAACGACGAGGCCAACCACGTTTTTGGCTACACCTTTGAAGGCCTCACCACCGCTGACGGCATTACTGGCGACGTTATTCCGGCGCTGGCTGAAAACTGGGAAATCTCTGAGGACGGCAGAACCATTGTCTTTACCCTAAGGGAAGGGCTGAAGTGGTCTGATGGTGAGCCGCTTACCGTTGAAGATGTGCTGTTCACCTTCAACGAAGTCGTCTTTAACGAGGCGATTCCCACCAGCAGTCGCGACGTCATGAGAATTGGCGAGCAGGGGCTGCTGCCCACGGTTACCAAAGTAGACGAACGGCGGGTGCAGTTTGTCCTGCCGGAGCCGTTTGCGCCCTTCCTGCGCACCACCAGCATGGAGATTCTGCCCGCCCATGTACTCCGCCCCACTTTGCAGGAGAAAGACAGCGACGGGAATTTGAAGTTTCTCTCCACCTGGACGTCAGGCACTCCACCTCAGCAGCTGGTTGGCAACGGCCCCTACACCATCAAACGCTTTATGCCTGGTGAGCGGGTCGAGTTTGAGCGCAACCCCTACTACTGGCGTCAGGATGAGCAAGGCGACTCCCAGCCCTATATCCAGGAGCTGATTTGGCAGGTGATCGAGTCTACCGACAACCAGCTGCTCCAGTTTCGCTCGGGCGGGCTTGACCTGCTGGGAATTTCTCCCGACTTCTATGCGCTGCTGAGGCGAGAAACCGAGCGCGGCAACTTTACTATTTACAACGGTGGCCCGGCGATGGGCACCAACTTCATGGCCTTCAACCTCAACCAGGCCAGCCGCAATGGTAAACCTTTGGTTAACCCCATTAAATCTCGCTGGTTCAATACCCTCGAGTTTCGGCAGGCGGTGTCCTACGCCATCGACCGCCAGGCCATGCTCAACAACATCTTCCAGGGGTTGGGAGAGCCCCAAACCTCACCCATCTCCAAGCAGAGCCCTTACTACGCCGCCCCCGAGGAGGGCATCCCTACCTACGACTACAACCCTGATAAAGCTCGGCAGCTTCTGCTGTCGGTAGGGTTTCAGTACAGCGGCCGGGGAGAACTGCTAGATGCCGACGGTAACCGGGTGCGCTTTAGCCTGATTACTAACTCCGGCAACAAAATTCGTGAGGCAATGGGAGCCCAGGTTAAACAGGACCTCGCCAAGATTGGCATTCAGGTTGATTTTCAGCCCCTGGCCTTCAACGTGCTTGTCGACAAGCTGCAGGACAACCTGGACTGGGAGGCGCATATTCTTGGGTTAACAGGCGGTTTGGAGCCCAATAACGGTGCCAACGTTTGGCTCGTCAACGGCTCACTCCACGCTTTCAACCAAAATTCGACGCCTGGTCAAGAGCCCCTAGAAGGCTGGCAGGCTGCTGATTGGGAAACCCAAATTTCTGACCTTTACATTCGGGCAGCCCAAGAGGTAGACGAAGCAAAGCGCAAGGAGCTATATGTCGAGACCCAGCGGCTGACCCAGACCCATCTTCCCTTTATCTACTTAATCAATCCCCTGTCGTTGAGCGCCGTGCGCAACCGTATTGAAGGGGTGCAGTACACAGCGATTGGCGGTTCGCTCTGGAATCTTTATGAGCTGAGGCTGACCGAATAAACGCTCTGGCAGTTCAAGCGGCTTGTTTATCTGCCAGCTTTGATCAGCAGCCTGAATTTACATTCTGGATGGATTTGGCTGTCCGGCAGTTTAGAAGACCTCGCGTTAAGCTGAGGCCTCAGCTTTTTCTGTTCCATAGAAGGCTATCCAAAACGAGTAATATCGAGGCGCGCAATTGCTGTCGACTCTGGCTGATTAATATTTCTAATTCCTTTCGTTAGAGATACTTATTGAGCTGTTGATGGGATACCATTCCATTTTTTCTCCAAAAAAATTATTTTTAACTTTTAGACACAAACTCTCAAGTAAGTAATTCGATTTTTTGTAAATTTTGTTTACAAACATCTCGATTGTTTATTTCAATTTGTGTCACCTATCGGCTCAAATCCCCATGCAGCAAGGATTTTTGATACAAACGTCTGGTAGGCTTATTGTTGAACGTAAGTTAAAAAACGTTTTCCTATACACCCTTGAAGTCGATCTGTGAAGCCTTCAGCCTGAACGATCGGTCGTCTCTCGTCAATGCGGATTCCAGAGTTGTAAGGGTGAGCCGTTGAGATAAAGGTTTGAAGTTTGAGGCATCTTTCTGGTCATAACTAATGACCCATGTCAAGAAATCTGCTGTCAGCTTCTGTTTTCGCCCTTTTCTAACAGCTTCCTCTCCGTCCTCAAGGGACCTGGTGCTGCTTTTAACAAACCACTCGGCAACTGAGATTAAGCGCTAAGGAGTTTTACTGCATGTTCACCCACGTCAAGCCCACTATTCGCCACATCGCCCCAGAGAGCTTGAACGGGCGCTTTTTGGTCAAAGTGGTCTATGTCGTGCTTGAGCCCCAATACCAAAGCTCCCTGTCAGCAGCGGTGCGGGCTATCAACGCCAACAATTCCCAAGTTGCTATCGAAGTCAGCGGCTATCTGATTGAGGAGCTGCGAGACGCCGAGAACTACGAAGCCTTTAAGCGCGATCTGGCCCAGGCGAAC
>DATNQE010000853.1:0-2309 GCA_036702895.1 Trichocoleus sp.
TCTTTACCGACTCTTCCTGTCATCGAAGTGGGTGGCAAAGGCATTCTGCTAAACCTCGCTAATACTCACTACCGAGCCATTCATCTACTCCCTGATTCCACTTCCCCCTATGCTCTCCCTTGCCTCTGCGCCGCTGGGCGCGCCGCTGCGGGTAACCGCAGTAAACACGCTAGATGAGTCCACGCGGCGGCAGCTTTTAGGGCTGGGGCTGCTGGCAGGCGCAGAAATTGTTTTGGTGCAGAAATTTCCGGTCTATCAAGTCAAGGTGGGCATGACCCAGGTGCAGCTCAGCCCAGACAGAGTGAGCACCATTCTCGTCCAGCCAATTGCCGCTCTATGAACCAGGGCTGGATTTACCGTGACCAGGTGGGGCCAGCCGATGCGGGCCTAAGCCTGCTGGAATACTACGCCGAGCGCTATCGCCACTCTAGCCGGAGGGATTGGCGGGCCAGAATCGAGGCAGGGCAAATTCTTGTGGACAGGCAGCGGGTGACGCCAGAGACACTGCTGCAAGCGGGGCAACAGCTCACCTATGCTCGTCCGCCTTGGGAAGAGCCCGTCGTGCCGCTCGATTTTGAGGTGCTGCACGAGGATAAGGATCTGCTGGTGGTAGCCAAGCCCTCTGGCCTGCCAGTGCTGCCGGGGGGCGGCTTTCTGGAGCACACGCTGCTGCGGCAACTGCAGCGGTGCTATCCAAGCGAGACTCCCGTGCCGATCCATCGATTGGGGCGGGGGACATCGGGGCTGATGCTGCTGGCGCGATCGCACCTCGCGCGATCGCACCTTAGTCACCAAATGCGGCAGTCCACTGCTCAAGCCGAGTCTCCAACGGATTCGACAGCCGCTCCGGGCAAGCTCTACTTGGCTCTCATTGCCCCTTGTGACCTGCCGGATTGCTTTACCTTAACGACCCCCATCGGCAAGGTAGCTCACCCGGTGCTGGGCCATGTCTATGCCGCCACCCCCACCGGAAAGCCTGCCTATAGCACTGTGCGGGTGCTTCAACGACGGGAGGAGTCTACGCTGCTGGAAGTCGCTATTCGTACCGGCAGACCCCACCAGATTCGCATTCATCTGGCGGCAGCAGGCTACCCGCTGCTGGGCGATCCGCTCTATGCTCCAGGGGGTGTGCCTCAAGTGCTTGCCCCCGATGCTGACGGTAAGCTGCCGGTACCGGGCGACTGTGGCTACTGGCTACACGCATTTCGGCTGCGCTTCATCCACCCCCGCCACCAAGAAGTCATGGAGTTTGAGTGTTCGCCGCCTGATGCGCTGTCGCTGCAGAGGTAGAGCTTCCTGGAGTGCATTCGCTGGGCCGAAAGCGTATTCTTCCGGCAGATTTTTGGGTCTGGGCTTTTGGAGGCCGCTAGGATACAACAGAAACCCCCTTTGCCCCATTAGTTTTTTGTATGACTCCAAATTCGCAGTCGAAAACCGCGTTTTGGCCCTCCTTCTGGCTGCTCTTTGGCCTGGGCTTTCTGGGCATTCTGGCGCTGCCGCTAATTTTGCTGCCCCAATTACAGCAGCTCATTCCTGCCGAGCAAACTGAATTTTCCCCTGCTGGTCTGGTGGTGCTGTCTTTAGTCCAGCCGACGGTGCTGCTGGCCATTGCCACGGCGGTTGGCCTCAAGCTAGCCCCGCTCCTAGGCTTTCGCTCTTACCTGGCGGCAGTGCCCAGTCGGGGAGCATCGGCTTTAGCCCCGCTCCTGCAAGAATTGCCGCTGGCGGCTCTAGGTGGGGTGCTATTTGCCGCAGTGTCTCTGCTGGTCGATGCCGTGATCTTGCCAAAGTTAGGCTCGTTGGGTCCAACGCTGTCACTCACCGCTAACCGCAGCGGCGGCGTTACCCTGGCCTCGGTACTCTACGGGGGCATTACCGAAGAGCTGTTGATGCGCTGGGGGCTGCTGACGTTGCTGGTCTGGCTGGGCCAGCGACTGGTGCGGCGCCAGGGGCGCTCCAGCGATGAAGAGGGAGCCTTGAGCAGGCCAGTAGCCGGCGTGGTGTGGGGTGCGATCGCACTTTCAGCGCTCCTTTTTGGATTAGGCCACCTGCCTATCTTGCTAGCCCGAGTTCCCTTAACCAGCTGGCTGCTGCTGCGCACCCTAGGGCTAAACGGCTTGGGCGGTTTGCTCTTTGGCTGGCTGTATTGGAAGCGCAGCTTGGAAGCAGCAATGGTGGCTCATGTCAGCACCCACCTGGTTTGGTCTGCGATCGCGCTTCTACTTTAAAGAAACAACATCTTCTGACAAACAGACGTTCTCCAGCAGCGGGAATTACCTAGACAGCTGTAAAATAAAGTTACAATCAGT
>DATNQE010000857.1:0-3015 GCA_036702895.1 Trichocoleus sp.
CTCTCTGGTGACTTCTTCTCTGGTGCGTGAGACCACCGAGACTGAGTCTCAGAACTACGGCTACAAGTTCGGTCAAGAAGAAGAGACCTACAACATCGTTGCAGCCCACGGCTACTTCGGTCGTCTCATCTTCCAATACGCATCTTTCAACAACAGCCGCTCCCTGCACTTCTTCTTGGGTGCATGGCCTGTGGTTGGCATCTGGTTCACCGCTCTGGGCATCAGCACCATGGCGTTCAACCTAAACGGCTTCAACTTCAACCAGTCTGTGCTTGACTCACAGGGTCGTGTGATTGCGACTTGGGCAGATGTGATCAACCGGACGAACCTGGGTATGGAAGTGATGCACGAGCGTAATGCTCACAACTTCCCCCTTGACCTGGCTGCTGGCGAAGCTACTCCCGTAGCGCTGACCGCTCCGGTGATCGATGGTTAGTTTGTAGGCTAGCTTCTGAGATGAAAGCGCCTCTGAAAGGGGGCGCTTTTTTGTGTCTGTAGTGAGGTGGAAGGCTCTATGTGGGGCAGAAAATTTTGGCAGCGATCGCAGATCCTGTGCCTCAATTTCGCTGTAGGCGTTAGCTGTGGTTAGGGCGGCTTAGGAGACTTTTTTTACGCAGTCATGGCTTGCCAGAGCAGGCTACCTTCTCGACCAAAGGTGCCCATGAGGCCAAGGCGGACGTTGTTGGGGGCAATGCCGAAGAGGTGCAGCATAGCTCGCAGCAGCTCAGGGGTGGGGTGGGTGTCGGCTAAGAACCCTGCCCATTCGGAGTCGGGCAGGCTGAAGAAGGTGGTGAAGAAGCTATTGAGCTGGTTTTCGTCGAAGCGCATTAGCTTTTCCAGGCCAAAAAGGTAGAGGTAGTGTTTGCGTACCTTTTCCTGGGGCCAGAGGGCTTGCCAGCCGGCGCGGGCGGTTTGGGCTAGGGTTGGGCTGTTGCTGCTGAGGGCCGATGAGATCGCACCCGCCAATCCCGGTGCTCGCCGTAGCAAAGCGCCCACCATATAGCCAGAGGCCGGATGCACCATGCTGGCAGCACCGCCAAAGCCAATCACGGGCTGGTTAAAGTCGGGCAGGGGCTGGTTCATCGGAAACAGGCAGTGTTCGACGTGGAGGATTTCCGTAACTTTGGTGCCTCGGTGAGCCAGCCGCTGGTGCAGGCGCTGCTCCAGAACTTTAAAAGACACGGCAGGGTTATTGGAGAGGGAAGTTTCTTCAACGAAGTAGATATCGTTCCCCAAATCCATCGCGTAGAGAAATGTCGGCGGCTCCAGCCGTTCTTCGGCGGAGAGGTGATCTGAGCGGTAGTCCATCAGGACAAATTGCCCCGACCGCACTGGGGGCGATGAGAACCGTCCGACAATGCCGTAAGCTGCTTGAAACGCGATCGGCGCTGCCTGGGAGCGTTGAATAAAAACGGGCTTGTGACCGCTAGCGTCAATGACGATGCGAGCAGTGAGTTCCTCGCCAGACCCGGTGGTGAGACGGGAGTGATCAGCGGTGTGCTCCAGCTTGGTGGCAATATCGTGGCGCCAGGAGAGCTGGGTGCGATCGCACCGATCCATCAGATAGGTCTGCAGTTTGTACTTGTCAAACAGCCCATAGTCTCGGTGCAGGGCCATTTCCTGGGGGCCGAAATAGGCGGTAGAGTCACTCCAGCGATGGGCCAAAAGATCGCTGAGGCCGAGTACCTCTAGCTCATCACACCAGATGCCGTAGGTGTTGGGCCACTCTGCATGGGGATTTGTTGAGGTCAGCCCCTGAACACGCAGCCCGGCATCGCAGAGCGCCGCTGCGATGGCCAGCCCCGCAGGTCCAGAGCCAATCACCAATGCATCAAACACCTAAGCCCTTCCTTCCCACATCAAAGATTTTGTTCAGAAACTCATAACTGAAAGCAACCGTACCGCGAACACCTGTGGTTCAGCCACCTCCCTAGAGCATTTCCTCACTTTCATCTTATCTGCGTTTGATAGCTCCCCGGAACGCCCGCTCCCCAGAAAGACTTTCAGTGGAGCCATGGGAAGCCGCTAAAATCACCGCAACAGTGTAATAACGCTCTTTCCTAAGGTCATGGCTCCTATGAACAATTCCTTAGCAATGGCTGCTTTCGATCCGTCCTACCCCCGCGACCTGGTGGGCTATGGCCGGGTGCCTCCAGACCCGAAATGGCCAGGAGCGGCCAGGGTAGCGGTGCAATTTGTTATCAACTACGAAGAGGGCAGCGAGAACTGCATTCTCCACGGCGATGCCGCCTCAGAAACCTTTCTCTCTGAAAGCGTAGGGGCGCAGCCGCTAATGGGCGTTCGCAATATGAATATGGAGTCGATGTATGAGTACGGCAGTCGGGCGGGGTTCTGGCGGCTGCACCGGCTTTTTACGGGGCGAGGGCTGCCCGTTACGGTCTACGGCGTAGCAATGGCTCTGGCCCGCAACCCAGAAGCAGTGGCGGCGATGAAAGAGGCCGATTGGGAAATTGCCAGCCACGGGTACCGCTGGATCGACTACCAGTACATCAGTGAAGAGACCGAGCGCGAGCACATTCGTAAAGCCATCGAAGTTCACACTCAGGCTACCGGCAGTCGCCCCTTGGGCTTTTATCAAGGGCGCATTAGCCCCAACACGCGGCGCTTGGTGGTGGAGGAAGGCGGCTTTCTCTACGATGCCGACAGCTATGCTGACGACTTGCCCTACTGGGTACACGACTACGGCAAGCCTCACCTGGTGATTCCCTACACCCTCGACAACAACGACATGCGCTTTGCCACCTACGCCGGATTTAACTCAGGGGACCAGTTTTTTGCGTACCTTCGAGACGCCTTTGATACCCTTTACGAAGAGGGGCAAGACGCCCCCAAAATGATGAGCATTGGGCTGCACTGCCGCCTAGTCGGTCGTCCGGGTCGCACGGCGGCTCTGGCACGCTTTCTCGACCATGTGCAGGCCCGCGAGCGGGTGTGGGTTTGCCGCCGTTTGGATATTGCCCACCACTGGCATCGGCATCATTTTCCGGCTGAGTG
>DATNQE010000859.1:0-3080 GCA_036702895.1 Trichocoleus sp.
CCCCGAAACCTTTTCCTTTTCAGCCTGTAGGTTGACTGTGCACGACCAGCACTACAGCGGCTGGATCTACTACCCGCACCCCGAAACAAAGCCCGCCCACTTCCAAGACCCCTCCACTCTGGAGGTGCTAGTTCCAGAGATTTCTAATCTGGCCTACGGCGATACCGTGCGCCTGTTCGTCAACCCCCAGGCCTTTGAGGTGTCGCAGGCAAGCTAGCCAACACAGGCTGGATATTTACGGCAAAACTCGCGAGTTCCGTACAATAGCAGCGGTGTCCTCGCATCCCAATCCTGGCCATGACCTATTCGCCTTCCTCTGCTGATCCCAACCACGTCCGGTGGCTGCGGCACTGCCTTGAGCTGGCTCAGCAGGCAGTCGGCAAAACAGCGCCCAATCCGATGGTGGGGTCAGTCATTGTGCAGGGGGATGTTTGCGTAGGGGAAGGCTTCCACCCTAAAGCGGGCCAACCCCACGCCGAAGTGTTTGCGCTGCGAGCTGCAGGTGATCACGCACGCGGCAGCACTCTCTACGTCAACTTAGAACCGTGCAATCACTATGGGCGCACCCCACCCTGCACCGAAGCCATTATTCAAGCCGGTGTGAGTCGGGTCGTTGTTGGCATGGTCGATCCTGACCCTAGAGTAGCCGGTGGGGGTATTGAACGGCTGCGAGCCGCAGGCATTGAGGTAATCGTAGGCGTTGAAGAAGCAGCCTGCCAACAGCTTAACGAAGCATTCGTTCACCGGGTCACTCACCAGGCCCCCCTCGGCATTTTCAAATATGCCATGACGCTGGACGGCAAGATTGCTACCAGCACGGGCCACAGCGCCTGGGTCAGCGGGCCAGAGTCTAGGGCCGCTGTTCACCGCCTGCGCGCTAGATGTGATGCCGTTATCGTTGGCGGCAACACGGTGCGGCGCGACAATCCGCATTTGACCACCCATGGCCAGAGCGATCGCAACCCCCTGCGTGTCGTTATGAGCCGCACCCTCGATCTGCCCACCAGGGCTCACCTGTGGAACGTAGAGACGGCAGCCACCGTAGTGTTTACAGGACAAAACTCTCCAGCAACTCAGCGCCAGCAGCTAGAGCAGCAGGGCGTTGAAGTGGTTACCCTAAGCGATCTGACGCCCAGCGCCGTCATGGCCGATCTCTACCAGCGGGGCTGCGCCACTGTGCTGTGGGAGTGCGGCGGCACCCTGGCTGCCCGCGCGATCGCAGACCGAGCTGTTCAAAAGATCTGGGCCTTCATCGCGCCTAAGATCGTCGGTGGACAGTCGGCACCATCTCCCGTTGGCGATCTCCAAATCGAGGTAATGACGTCTGCTCTTCCGATTGAGCGCCTGCAGTGGCAGATGAGTGGAGCTGATCTGTGGGTAGAGGGTTACCTAACCTTGCCAGAGCCAGATCACACCTCTTGATAGGGGTATATCCAGCTGCGGTTTGCCTGATACCCCTGCAGTTCCCGACTGCGCATGAAAGTATCTAAGGCCAGACGCAGGTCCTCCTTACCGCGAAAGCTATCGAGCCGTTGAAACACTTCTCCGTTTTCTATAAACAGCAGCGTCGGCAGCGTTGTGAGTCGATACTGATTGGCTAGCCGCAGGTTCTCATCAGCGTTGATGTCGACTAACCGGATATGGCCTTCCCACTCGCTCTGAAAATGATTCAGCAGAGGCGTAATCATTCTGCAAAGTCCGCACCACGGCGCCCAAAAATTGACCAGAACGGGAACCGAAGACTCTAAGACTTCCCTCTTAAAGGTCTGCTCATTAACGGAAAGCGACATAACTCTTTAATAATTTGTGTTTTAGTAAAACCCTTTGGGGATCATTGTAAGGGAGAAGAGAACGTAAGTTAATTAACTGCGGTAAGGATTGTTGCCCACTCGTAACACGAAAATTCTTCCTTTGCTTAAGTATTTATCTCTACCCTTGTCTACACGTCAGGGAGCTCAACAGCCCTCAAAGGTAAGAAATTGCTCTTTCTGACGAGGATTTTGTCAACTGTGATGCAGTTATAACAAAATTGACTATCACGAAGTCGGTTTGATTTCGCTTAATTATTTTGTAGGAAAAGCAAATGTTTGCTTCTATTGTTAACGCTGACTCTAGCAATGGTAGAAACGACACCGGATAGTATCAATAACTAACTCAGGAAGCTGCACAAAGCAAACCCATACAGCCGGGCTCTGCTAATGTAATTGAGTTACTTTAATAGCTCTGCTAATACGATCAGTTCGCTCCCTTAATAAGGCAAATCACATTCAATAATGCACGGCTGTAATTGAACTTTCTAACTTAGGGTAGAAGACGAATTTCGAGAGTCTTTAAACTGCGGCAGCAAGCTCTCCTGCTGCGTGGCTCTAGCCAATAGAGCAGTTGCCTCTTCTTGGGAAAGGGGCTGGGAGAATATATAGCCCTGCCCATACTCACACTGCATATCCTGCAGCAGGGCGATATGCCTTGGGGCCTCAATCCCCTCCGCCACAATTTCCATGCCCAGTTTGTGCCCCAGAGCCACAATGGTGTGGACAATCTCGCGATCCTCGGGGCTATTCTCCATGCGGCCAACGAAGGACTTGTCCACCTTCAGCGTGTCCATGGGAAAGCGGTGCAGATAGCTGAGCGAGGAATAGCCAGTACCAAAATCGTCGATACCTAGCTTTAGGTCCAAGGCTTTAAGCCGCAGCATTAGGTCAATGGCAGCCTCTACATCTCCCATCACCATGCTCTCGGTGATCTCCAGCCGTACCCGGCTCCCGGCTACTCCGGTTTCTCTCAGCGCCGCCTCAACCTGCGAAACCAGGTCAGGTTGACCAAACTGCCGGTTGGAAAGATTGATACTCATGGTCAAATGGTCGTACTTGGGGAAACGCTTATGCCAAGCCTGCAGCTGCTGACACGCCTGCCGGAATATCCATTGACCCAGAGGCATGATCAGCCCTGTCTCCTCGGCTACAGGAATGAAGGCGTTGGGCAGTACAAATCCTCGGTTCTGATGCTGCCAGCGCACCAGCGCTTCAAACCCAGTAATTCTGCCTGTCGCTAGCTGCACGATGGGCTGGTAGTACAGCAGA
>DATNQE010000860.1:0-11593 GCA_036702895.1 Trichocoleus sp.
TCTTTACCATTGAGCCGATGATTAATGTCGGTACCTATGAGGTCGAGGTGCTGGCCGATGGTTGGACTGCCGTTACCACCGACCGTCAGTTAACGGCTCAATTTGAGCACACGGTTGCCGTCACCCAAGATGGGGTCGAGGTGCTGACTTTGGCCCCAGCTAAAGTTACTGCTTAGGCTCCTGCCCCTCAATCCACTCCAAAATTCGATTCCAGGCCCACCAGGGGTCAGGATCTTGAGCTAAGCGTTGACCTCGCCGTCCGCTGACGTAGCCAACGTGGCCGCCCCGTTGGGTCAGCATCAGGGTTATGGCAGGGTTGGTCTGACAGGCGGTCCTCAAGTCGCCCACTAGGGACGGTTCAAACAGCGGATCGTCCTCGGCATATAGAATCAGCGTTGGCTTTTGCAGCTGCGGCAGGAGCGGTAAAGGCGAGCTGGCGTCGTAGTAAGCATATACTGTATCGAACCCAAGGCGGCCAATCACAAGCTCCTGATCAAACCCCCAAATGCTGTCGGCACGGCCGATAGCCTCTGGATCAATGTCCTGAGGGTGATAGGTGTGGAGTTTACGGGCTAGGATTTGTAGCTGGTTTGCGATCGCGCGCTCCAAATACCGCCCCACTGGATGCGCCATCAGGTATCGCAATGACCGAGCAGAATCCAAACTAGGGCAGATCACAGCCCCACCGCCAATATCCTCTGGCGCTAGACCCAGGCTGCCTGCCAAACCCGAGGCGGCTTTTACACCCCACAGGGCCAGCTGCCCACCTAAAGAAAAACCAGTAAACCAGAACGGCGGCGGGCAGCCCATCGCCTTTGCCTGAGCCGCTAGATGAACAAAGTCATCTCCCTCATAAATCCCATCTGAGGTCAGCGTTGATGACAGTTCAGCCGTCTTGCCGTGCGCCCGCCAATCAAACAGCAACACCGCATAGTGACGAGCAAACGCTTTCCGGCCCAAAACTCTCAAAAACCACTGGTTGTCCAAATCCCCAGTAATGCCATAGGTACCGATCACAGTTCCCCTAGGCCGTTCTGGCACCGCTAAAATGCCGTAGAGCGGCACGCCGTTTGCACCTTCAAAAACATGGCCCTGATACTCTGGCTCAGCATCAGGGGTAAATTTCTCCCAACTGCGATTGGCAACTCTGGCCACGTAAAGCGTCATCGCAACGCCGTTATTTAGAAACCAAGGCGGAATAAAAAGCGGCATAGTTTCAGCAGCAAGGTTCTTAAGCAACAGTCTCCAGAGCAGCCACAAGTCTAGGTCGATCTCTCAAACGCTGAGTCTCAACCGCAAATATGGCTGGCTGCTGCCCTTCATCATCCTAATTGTCTAGGCAGCCCCACAGATCGTTACTATGGGGAAGACGTCACCCTTTGCTATTTGGCCATGCCTGTCGCTCAGCTCAAGCCCCCCGAACCCATCCGTTGGGAAAACGGCAACCTGTTTTTGCTCGATCAAACCCAACTGCCGCTCGAGACAGTCATTGAGCAGCAGGAAACGGTTGAACAGGTGTGGGAAGCCATTAAGCGGCTCAAGGTACGGGGAGCCCCGGCCATTGGCATTGCTGGTGCCTACGGCCTAGTGCTGTCTATGCAGGCCCAGACCCATTTGGCGACCCAGGACTTTATAGCGGAGCTAGAGCGCCAGGCTGCTTACCTCGATAGTGCTCGACCAACGGCCGTCAACCTGCGTTGGGCGCTAAACCGCATTGTTCACAGAGCTCGGGCATTGTCCTACCGCTCGGCACCTGAGCTGCTCAGAGCGATCGAGGAGGAGGCCATACAGATTCACGCTGAAGATCGCGAGCTCTGCCGCCGGATTGGTGAGCACGGTCTGTCACTCATTCGGGAAGGGATGGGCGTTCTTACCCACTGCAATGCCGGAGCGCTAGCCACTTCAGAACTAGGCACTGCGCTGTCTCCCCTTTACCTGGCCCACGAGCGAGGTATCCAATTCAAGGTCTACGCTGACGAAACCCGGCCTCTGCTGCAGGGAGCTCGTTTGACAGCCTGGGAGCTTCAGCAGTCCGGAATCGATGTCACGCTTATTTGTGACAACATGGCGGCTCACATGATGAGCCAGGGCCTTATCGACTTAGTCATCGTAGGCACTGACCGGGTAGCAGCTAATGGCGATGTTGCCAACAAAATTGGCACCCTAGGCGTCGCCATTCTGGCTCAATATTTCCAGATTCCGTTTTACGTAGCCTGCCCCTACTCCACCATTGATTTCGCGACAGCAGAGGGCAGCGCCATTGTGATTGAGGAGCGATCGCACGATGAGGTGACGCACTTCGGCCTGCGCCGCACTGCGCCTGAGCATATGTCCGTTAGAAACCCAGCCTTTGACGTCACGCCCAACGCCCTGGTGACCGGTCTGATCACGGAGCGGGGGATTCTCCGACCGCCGTATCGTGAAACGCTAAGGCAGTCCTACAGCGTTCAAGAGTCTTCGAGAGAAGCTGTCTGATAGGCTATCACCAAGCTCAGGCGCTCCAGGGCAACCCGCAGCGCCTGGTTAATCGGCATTTGTTGGGTGCCCCAGTGAGGGTCAATGCTGCTGACTTGGGATTGCCAGTCGGCAAATAGAGGAACGGGAAGTCCGTTTGCGATCGCGCCTTGAGCGTCGCTCAGCACCTCTGGCATCGCTATCGCGTGGCCAGCGCAAGTGGCCAAAACGGCCTGTCCTTGCTTATCTCGGCTAGCAGCGTATCCAAAAAGCCGACACAAAGTAGGCCGCCAGGTATACATTTGACAGCGCCCGTTCCCAGGAACAGCTTCATCGACCTCATAAAAGCTGCAGAGGCTAGGGGAGCCCAAAGATGCCAGCTGGGTCAAGCGCTGTTCCGCCTCCGCTCGGCGTATCAACTCCAGCGCTGCTGGCAGCATCTCTAAAGGAGTGGCTTCAATGTGGGGGTTATCACAGCAGCGGCCGCAGCCAGCAGCACACCGCAGCCCAGTCGCCGCCTGAAAAGCAGCCGTCTGCTGATCAATCTGCTGGTACACCTTTAAAACATCTGCTGCTACGGCGGGATTCACCAGTTTTACCTTCCTCCCCGAACCTCTGAGTACAGAGGACTGAGAAAACTATACAAGTGAAAACTATACAAGTATTGAACCGCATCGAACTTCCCTCTGTCTAAACAGGGGAAGCGGTTGGATGGGAGAGACCAGTCTTTTGACAGATGTGATTAACGGCATCCCTGAGGCGTCAGCTACTCCAGAAGATGCTGATACCCTCTCCGATCGCGAGCTAATCAGTCACTGCCTGATGGGGCGCTCCCAACTATACCGGGTGCTTTACCGCCGTCATCAGACAAAAGTGCGCTCCACGCTATACCAGCTGTGCGGGGAAGACGCCCTGGACGATTTGGTGCAGGAAGTATTTATTAAAGCCTGGCGAGGGCTGCCTCAGTTTCGCCAACAGGCGCAGTTCTCTACTTGGCTATACCGCATCGTTTGGAATGTTGCCTCTGATCATCGGCAGCGCCAGGCTAAACAGCGAGTACGGCTAGAGGCCCTGCAGCAAACCGCAGAACCCAACTTCCGTTCTGCAGATGTCATGCATCTTCACTACCAGGATTTGGTGCAGCGGGGGCTTCAGTCACTCAGCCTGGAGCATCAGGCTGTTCTAGTCCTACACGACCTGGAGCATCTGCCGCAGAAAGAGATCGCGGCGGTTCTATCCATTCCAGTTGGCACCGTCAAATCTCGTCTGTTTCACGCCCGTACCGCTATGCGGCAATTTCTTGAGCAACAAGGGATCCAGCCATGACCCATCCCCCACCCGATCAGCAACTTATCGACTTTCTGCAGCGCTACCGCCCGCTGCCGCCAGCTGCTCATTCAGACCTGGAAGACCGCCTAATGAGCGCCCTTCCCGATACCGCTACCGCCGCATATCTACCATGGTTTCAGCAGCACTACCGGCGGCTAGCCGTCTCAGCCCTGCTAGTCACTGGCCTGCTGGCTCTAACAGCGGTGCGAACCTGGCGGCAGCCTCAGCTCTCCCAGGCTGAGCGGGAGGATTTAGAGCTGTTTGTCACCGAAACCTGGACAAGAACCTACAGCGACTTTCCCCTCAACGAACCGACCCCGAGTGAAATTAGCAGCGCTGATACTGGCTGGCTCCTGCCGTTGCCCACAGACACTGCCGCTGACTAACTGCTTACCCACCTCATTCCAGAGGCTTCCTAGACCTTTTCTGACCTGGGTTGAACCCTTCACCAATTAGAAGCGGAGAACTTTAAAGATGCAGATATCCCCCCGAACCTTCCTATTAGGCACCCTATTTGCCGGTCTTTTCTCTGCCACAGGCTATCTAGCGGCCGCCCATACTCTTTCAGCTCAAGCTGAAAGCAGCACTGCCCTTAGCGAGCTAGTCGCCGACCGCCAGGGTTCTCCGCCCCTGTACTTGATTGCCGAGGCAGGAGAGCAACGAGGCAACTCAGACCAATTTTTTGAACAGCTAGGACTCAGCCAATCCCAGCTCGACAGTATCCGCACCATCCGCCAAGACGCGCGTACAACTCTGCAGCCGCTGCGTGATCAGGTGCGGACCAACCGCCAGGAGATCCGTGACCTCATGTCCAGCAGTGCTCCAGCATCTGAACTGCGCCAAAAATACGAGACCCTGGCAAATCTGGAACAACAGCTGCGGGCTCAGCGGTTTGAAACTATGCTGCAAATTCGAGAGATTTTAACTCCTGAGCAGCGAGCCGAGCTAGGCTCCTTAATGGAACAGCGCCGTTCTCAACGACGCGAAGGAATGAGCTTTCATCGGGACCCACGCCAGCACCCGGGGCCCCAGACTGTAGGGTCGTCCCAAAGCTAGACAGCTTCAGCAACGCCCTCTCTAAAATCTTTTTGAGAAGAAAGCGTATTGAGCTCACTGCAAGTCTTGACGAAGCCAGGGCAAATCATAGCTATCTGATACCTGTCAAGGCTTTCCTTGCATAGGCCGAGCTTTACGCTTTAGAACAGCGGCTGCAGTCTATCAAGACTTGCAGCTAAGTTTTGCTGTCCTCGGTTTTTACGTAAAACGTCTTGGCGAAGCCGAGTCTATAAGCAGGGGGCTGTAAATACTATGCAGATCCGGTTTCATATTGCGATTCCCGGAGGTTTCCTGTGGCAGCCCTAAGAGGCGTACAGCTTTGACTGACCTATTTTGAGGTCAGCTAGAAGGCTGGCAACGCCTGTGTTTAGGAGGCTGTAACCGAAAACCTCAGGAAAAGGCTCTGTGAAGTTACCCCTCCTACAAGACAGGATTTATGTCGTCTTCATAAAGCCCACGCGCCAGCACCGGGCTTGACTGAGATTTTCTGTATGGTAATGTTTGGACGTTTTGTTGAGTTGTCCTCGCGATTTCCCTGACCGAGATCCGTAGAAACGCGATTGATAGATAAATATGCCGGGAACTAGTCTGGAATCACGAGTGCTCAACTCACATCGGCCCTTGGCTTGCCCCTATGTTGCTTGCGGTTCAGTGCGCTTTTTCCTTGAGCGCTCGGTGAACCTGCACAATACTTAGGCGGCTTGCTCTCCTGCTCAGGGATGCCATACCTGAACTGCCGGTGAAAGGATCAGCTCATCTTCCTGAAATCGCCATGCTAGTTCAACCCAATCGCAATCTTAAAGGTGACAGTCTCAAAGGCGACAGCATTGAACTGCTGCAGCAGTATCAACAAACTCGCTCCTCAGCAGTTCGCAATCAAATCGTTCAGCTGAACATTGGTCTGGTCCGTCGAGAAGCTCACCACTGGCTGCACCAGTCCGATGAGAGCTACGACGATCTGATGCAGGTTGGCAGCCTGGGTCTGATTCGCGCTATTGAGCGCTTTGACCTCTCTAAAGGCTACGCCTTTAGTTCTTTTGCGGTTCCCTACATTCGGGGTGAAATTCAGCACTACCTGCGAGACAAGGGGTCCTCCATGCGCATTCCCCGGCGTTGGCAGGTGCTACATCACCAATCCAATAAAGTGATTCGCCAGCTCCAGCTTGAGCTCAACCGCCTTCCAAGTGACGCCGAAGTTGCAGCGGCGTTGGACATTAGCCAGGAGGAGTGGCAGGAGGTCAGACTGGCCAGCCGCAACCGGGCCCTTCTGAGCCTAGATGCACCCGTTCAGGATGAAGACAACGGAGCCGCCTCCCTGGGGGATCTCCTTCCCGATCCTAAGTACCGCAGCTTCCAGCTTGCCCAGGAGGATCGTATTCGCCTGCAGCAGGCCTTACACCAGTTGGAGCAGCGCACTCGCGAAGTTCTAGAGTTTGTCTTTCTCTACGACTTGACTCAGAAAGAGACTGCCGAGCGCCTAGGCATCAGCTCAGTGACGGTTTCCCGTCGGGTCAAGCAGGGTCTGCATCGGCTGCGCAACTTGCTCTCCAGCACGGAAGACGAGATTGCCTAGAGCAAGGTGTCACTTTTTTACACAATTGAGCTATCTTTTAGGGGCCAGGGTTGTATAAGGTCAGCCAATAGCTGTCTACTGCCTGGATCAACCATAGGAGGACCTGTCCGATGCGTCGCCTTACTGCCATTACCCTCGCCAGTTTGGCAAGCTTGTCTTTGAGCAGCTGTAACTCTTTTAACGCGTTGTTTAACCGGGGAGACGACAGCGCCCAGGTTGAACCGACGACGATGCCGCTGCCGGATGAGCCCTCTGGTCAGGTCGAAGAGGAATTTACAGAGCCGATGGTGCCTGCGGCTCCTAGCGCAGCTGCGATCGCAAGTGCTGAGTTGATTCAGTCAACCGACCCTAACGAGCGGATACAGCAAATTAACAGAAGTCGACCGGATCCTTACGCAACAGTACCTGTGCCACCCGCTCCCCGGCCGGTCCCTCGGCCAGCTAGCCAGCCCCAGGGCCAACCCACGGGCGGCGGTACAGCAACTGCATCAGCTGGTCCTAACCGTGGAGGCGGCACAGCGTCCCCAGGGGGAGGCGGCGCAGCGGCTCCGGGCCGTGGGACAGGGTCCGCAGGGGGTGCCACAGGGTCCGCTAGTGGCGCTGCAGGTCGTCCTGGCAGTCCCGCTGGGGGTGCTACGGGCAGTGCTGGCGGCTCTCCCATTCAGCCTTTACCTTCGCTACCCCAACCCCAGCTCGCTTCTGCTGTTGAGGTGACGGGCGTGGTTCAGGTTGGCGGAGAAACCTATGCCATCGTCAGGGCACCCAATGAACCGACTAGCCGGTATGTGCGGGTTGGTCAGCGCGTTGCCAATGGGCGAGTACTCGTGAAGCGTATTCAAATGCGCGGTGGTGAAGAACCCGTGGTTATTCTGGAAGAAAACGGTATTGAGGTCGCCCGAGCCGTGGGCAGCCCTGCCGAAGGCACTGCAGAGACGCCTACGGCTTCTGCTGGAACCCCTACCCAAACCGTCTCTATTCCCCCGCTGCCGCAAAGCTAATCAGCATTCTCTTTGCCTTAGCTAATTATTTGCCTAGGTTTAATCTGATTTTTCAAGGCAGTGTTTTTTCAAAAATGGGAAAACGCTGCCTTGTTCGTTGAGGTCTGCAGATTTTGTAGCTGCAGCTGGCAGCATCGCTCATCTTAGGAAAGTGCTTTCTTGAAACACTAAGCCCAAAAAACCATTAAGATTTCCAACAAAATCTTTTTGCAAAAACGGCAGACGCCTTAGCAACAAAACTTAAATACTTCTGGGAGCGTAAGAAACATCAGACGTAGTACTCTGATGAACAAGTATTCACGCTTAATAACTGTCTTTCAAGAGGGCATTATTCATGGTTCAACGTGGTTCAAAGGTCCGGATTCTTCGCAAAGAGTCCTATTGGTACCGGGATACTGGCGTTGTTGCTTCCATTGACCAGAGCGGCATCAAATATCCAGCTGTTGTCCGCTTTGACAAGGTCAACTACTCCGGCATCAATACCAATAACTTTGCGCTGTCTGAACTGGAAGAAATCGAAGCGCCTAAGAAAGCTGCTGCCAAGTAGGCAACTAGCAGGTTCACAACAGGTCTCCTGAGCGTTTCCGTTCAAACAGGCATTTCTGCGATCGCATCTTGGGCTAAGATACGCGCCAGAACATACGCCACAATAGAGTTGAACTTGCTGCTGCACTGCTTTAGCCTGCCGCAGCCATAGCGTTAAGGAGTTATTGAGACCCGTGCCTGAGCTACCTGAGGTTGAAACCGTTCGCCGAGGGCTAAATCGTGTCACGCTAGGTCTTATTATCCGGGGTGGAGAGGTGTTGCTTGAACGCACCGTCTCCCACCCCGTTTCTATTGAAGCCTTTCTGGCAGGCTTAGTAGACTGCTCACTGAAACAGTGGCACCGCCGGGGCAAGTACCTGCTGGGTCAGCTCGTGGGCATCGAGGGTGAGGATGCCGGGTGGTTGGGCGTTCACCTACGAATGACAGGCCAGCTGCTTTGGGTCAAGCGCGACGAGCCTGTACCCACTCACTGCCGGGTGCGCCTCTTTTTTGATGACAACCAGGAGCTGCGCTTTGTAGATCAGCGCACTTTTGGCCGGATGTGGCGAGTCTCTCCAGATACAGCATTAGAACAGGCTATTCCGGGCCTAGCGGCCCTAGGGCCTGAGCCGTTTGACGCAGCGTTTTCGCCAGGCTACTTGGCCCAGGTACTCAAGCGCCGACAGCGCCCCATCAAAAATGCGCTGCTCGATCAGGCGCTAGTTGCAGGAATTGGCAACATCTATGCCGATGAAGCCCTCTTTCTCAGCGGTATTCGCCCAAAGACTCTGTGCGCTGAGATTGGCCCCCGCCGAGCCCACCGCCTTCACCAGGCAATTCTTCAGGTGCTGACAACCAGCATCGAGTCGGGCGGGACCACCTTCAGCGACTATCGAGATATTCATGGCGTCAACGGCAACTACGGCGGCGTTGCTTGGGTGTACGACCGAGAGGGGGAACCCTGTCGGGTTTGCGGTAGCTCAATAGAGCGGCTTAAGCTAGCCGGGCGCTCGGCTCACTATTGCCCTTCCTGCCAGCGATAGAGCGCTGCCGCAGCAGGTTCCGAGGAAAATTTTATAGCTGTCGCGCTGGGCCCCTAGTCCAGAAGTCCCAGCCAGGGCTTTAAAATCGGAAGGTTGATTCTTTTAGACCTATGGCACCTCCCTTAAAGCGTGGCGATTTGGTAAGAGCCGTTCGAGAAAAGCTCGAAAATAGCCTTGAAGCTCAGGCCAGCGATACTCGATTTCCTGCTTATCTCTTTGAGACCAAGGGAGAAATTGTCGATATTCGTAATGACTATGCCCAAGTCAAATTTGGCGAGCTGCCCACGCCCAATGTTTGGCTACGGCTGGATCAGCTGGAGAAATTTTCTTAGCCCTGCTTCAACAGCCCTGCTGAGGAGCATCCAAGCTATGTTAAAGAATGCCTAAAGTTCCACCCAGGCGACCTGAGGCAGCTCACAATTGAGTTAGAAGGTGGTGCAGCAGAGCATTTACATCTGCACCACCACCTTCTAAACGTTATGGGTAATACCGCATATGACTGCCTCTAGTCAGCCACCGTTCTGCCACTTCAGTCGGGTAACCATTGTTGGTGCAGGCAACGTAGGCAGTTCGCTGGCCCAACGAATCTTAGAACGCAATCTGGCCGATGTTGTGCTGATTGACATCGTGGAAGGGCGACCTCAGGGTGTAGCCCTTGACTTAATGGAGTCTCGCGGGTCAGAGGGCCACAATCGCCAGATTCTAGGGACCAATAACTACGAAGACACAGCCCATTCGGACGTCGTGATCATTACGGCTGGTCTACCCCGCAAACCCGGCATGAGCCGAGACGATCTGCTGCAGGTGAACGGCAAGATCGTTATAGAGACCATTCAAAAGACGCTGCAGTACTCCCCGTCCGCCTGCTACATCGTTGTGACCAATCCCCTGGATGTCATGACTTATTTAGCATGGAAGGTCAGCGGCCTGCCTACTCATCGAGTTATGGGTATGGCTGGAGTGCTTGATTCAGCCCGATTCCAGACATTTATTGCGATGGAACTGGGCGTGCCGCAAGGCGATGTTTCGGCTTTGGTACTGGGAGGCCATGGCGACTTGATGGTGCCGCTGCCGCAGTACTCTACCGTTAGCGGTATCCCTGTGACGGAGCTAGTTGACGACAACGTGCTGAAACAGCTGATCGAGCGGACTCGAAACGGCGGAGCTGAGATCGTGCAGCTGTTGAAACAGGGCGGTGCCTACTATGCGCCAGCCTCTGCAGTTTGTGTGATGGTCGAAGCTATTTTGTACAATCAGTCCCGCATTCTGCCCGTTGCAGCTTATTTAGAGGGTCAATACGGATTAACCGATCTCTACTTAGGCGTACCCTGCCGTGTCGGGCAGAAGGGCATTGAGGCGATTTTGGAGCTGACGTTGACAGAGGATCAGTGGCAGGCGCTACAGAGCTCGGGGGCAGCCGTGAGGCAAAATATCGAGACTGCGATCGCACACTTACTAGAGCCCCAAATTCAGCACTAGGCTAGCAAAATAATTAGCAGCAGAAAGCCAAAAACAGAAACGCCAGACTGCAAAAAGATTTGGAAGGTAGTGTTTTCAGTCATGGAAATTCTCCATTAAATCAAAGGTGAATTGAAGGGTTTATTGGCGAAGCTGTAGCCAAAAATCAAGCCAAAATTAGGAAAAAGACCAACACCAAAGAGTTTGAATTCTCAGCGGTCTTACCAGAGTTGCCTTTAGAAAGCGTCTAATTAGAAGGTTTCTAACCTGAAGCGTCTGATAGCACTACTGTGCATTATTAAGAAGGATATTGAGATGTAACCTTCTGTTGATTTCACTGTCATCCTATGGACTGACGGGAGGGGATGCTTGCCTATATCCACCCGACTTAAGCCTTGGTATAGGAGGTTCTTCAAGGTAGTTCCGTACCATTCCGGATGCGGCTCGCAAAGTTAATTCTTAAGCTGCAGCCGTTCCCCAAGAGTCCGAGACAGCAACGTCGGCCGCAGCGTATTCAGCATTGAGCGCTTAGAGCTTGAACCTACTGTGATACCAACACTGGAGGAATCCGCCGCCAGAGCTGGTCTAGCTGATGGGCAGGCATCGTTAAATAGAGAATATCGCCGCTGTTAAGCGTGGCATTGAGCAACGCAAAGCCGTGCAGAGTGCGCCCTTCGGTTTCCAAATACAGAGGCACCAGATTGGCTTGGCGAGCGATAGTTTGCACGGATTTGCCGCAGAAAGGGTGGTTGGGCGTAATGAGGGTTGCGATCGCAACCCAAAGGAGATTTCCAGCGAGCCCGTTGCCCAAAATGCGCCCCCCCAAAGCCGCTGCCGCAAAGGCTGGAGCTGCAAGTTCCGTAGGGCTCATGACCTGGTCAAATTCAAATACCTGATGTACTTGGTAGGCGAAGTCAGGGTCTTGATTGCGCACCACAATCGGCAGATCGGCCGCCAACCCTTTCGCCGTTAGAGCAATCTCTAGATTGACTGTGTCGTCGCTGGTAACAGCCAAAAGCGCCGCAGCTGTCCGCACATTGACCGTTTCGAGGACCGAAGGTACACTGGCGTCTCCCACTAACACAGGAGCTTTCATCGCCTGGCTAGCCGAAACAAACCGTCCGTTGGGGTCTCGTTCAACAATGACAACCTCGTAC
>DATNQE010000003.1:0-4610 GCA_036702895.1 Trichocoleus sp.
GTTCCGCGTCTTCAACCAGTTCACCGAGATGTTCAGCGTCGGCGATCTGGCCATGATGGTTAAGAAAGCCGGCACCACGATGGGCCTGAACATTGAAGTTGACTACCTCGAAAATCCCCGCGTTGAAATGGAAGACCATTACTTCAACGCTAAGAACACCAACCTGCTCGATCTGGGCTTGCAGCCCCACTACCTGTCTGACTCGCTGCTCGACTCCCTGCTCAACTTCGCCGTGAAGTACAAGCATCGGGTGGATAACAATCAGATTCTGCCCAAAGTGAAGTGGCGTAGGTAGAAAGTAAGGAGAGAGGAGAGAGGAGCTTAAAGGCAGAGGGCAGGAGGCAGAAGGGAAAATCCTTTTCTGGAGCCTAACTTCTGACGAAATCCTGTTTGACTGACTCCTCCCTCCTCCCTCCTCCCCGTTCGACAAATCCCCAGCCCCAATTCAATTCCTCCTAACTTCTCTGTATGCGGATCGCTCTGTTTACCGAAACCTTTTTGCCTAAGGTCGATGGCATTGTCACGCGCCTAAAGCACACGGTTGAACATCTCCAGCGTTCAGGTGACCAGGTGCTGGTGTTCTCGCCGGAGGGTGGGCTGCGGGAGTACAAAGGCGCCAAGATTCACGGTGTATCGGGGATGGCGTTTCCGCTGTACCCGGAGCTGAAGCTGGCCCTACCCCGCCCCTCCATTGGAGAGGCGCTGGAGCAGTTTGACCCCGACCTGATTCACGTGGTGAACCCAGCGGTGCTGGGGCTGGCGGGCATTTACTACAGCAAGACGATGGGCCTGCCGCTGATGGCCTCATACCACACCCACCTGCCCAAGTACCTGGAGCACTACGGCCTGGGGATGCTGGAAGGGGTGATGTGGGAGCTGATTAAAGCCATGCACAACCAGGCTCAGATTAACCTGGTCACCTCCACCGCCATGCAGGACGAGCTGACGGCCCACGGCGTGGAGCGAGTGGATGTGTGGCAGCGCGGTGTGGATACGGAGCTGTTTCGGCCGGAGTTGGCCAGTGCCGAGATGCGATCACACCTCTCTCAGGGCCATCCGGAAGCACCGCTGCTGCTCTACATCGGTAGACTCTCTGCCGAAAAAGAAATTGACCGTATTCGGCCCGTGCTAGAGGCGATTCCCGGTGCGCGGTTAGCCTTGGTGGGCGATGGGCCTTACCGGGCCGAACTGGAGAAGCATTTCGCCGAGCTGCCGGTGCATTTTGTGGGCTATTTGGGCGGTGAACGGTTGGCGGCTGCTTACGCATCGGCCGATGCGTTTATCTTCCCGTCTCGCACCGAAACCCTGGGTCTGGTGCTGCTAGAAGCCATGGCGGCGGGCTGCCCGGTAGTGGCGGCCAACTCTGGCGGCATTCCCGATATTGTCACCGACGGCGTGAACGGCTACCTGTTTGACCCAACCGACGAGGCAGGCGCCATCGAAGCGACCCGCAAGCTGTTGGGCACCGCTGCTGAGCGCGAGCAGATGCGCCTCAACGCCCGTGCCGAAGCCGAAAGATGGGGCTGGGCGGCCGCCACCCGGCAGCTGCAGCAGTTTTATAAGTCGATTCTCGATCAGAATTCTATGCCGATGGCGGCGTAGGGATTGCCGAGGAAAGGCTGGGCCTAGTGCTTAAACAGGGCTGGAGCATCGGGGACGAGGAAGGGCAAAAGCGCTTCCTCGTCCCCGATGCTCCCTACTCTCCTCTAAGCCCTGTCAGAAGGGCCAGCAGGGCCGGCATCGCCGCCTTCCTAAAGGAGGGTTTCTGCTTCAACGGCCTGCTTGACCGGAATCTGAATTTTGAACTGGGCACCTTGCCCAGGCATTGAGGCACAGATTAAACGGCCTCCGTGCTTCTCAACGATTTGGTAGCTGATAGATAGCCCTAGCCCCGTACCTGCCCCCACGGGCTTGGTAGTGAAAAAGGGATCAAAAAGTTTCTCTCTAATGCCGTCGTCAATGCCAGGGCCACTGTCTCTGATGGAGATCTCTACCCAATCAGATTCAATTAGGCGGGTTGCTATGGAGATGGTAGCGGGGGAAAGCAGCGCCCCCTCGCGGGGCTGCTTCTGGATTTGCAGCGCATCAATGGCGTTGTTGATGATGTTCATAAAGACCTGATTGAGCTGCCCGGCGTAGCATTCAACTAAAGGAATTGCGCCATAGGCCTTAATAACTTCAATAGCGCGCTGGCTTTCATGCGCCTTGAGCCGGTGCTGCAGAATGACTAGGGTGCTGTCGATGCCGTCGTGAATGTCGACTGGTTTCATGTCGGCTTCATCAAGCCGAGAAAAATTGCGCAGGGTCAGCACGATCTGGTGAATTCGCTCTGTGCCCAGCATCATCGACGACAGCAGCTTGGGTAAGTCCTCCATGACAAACTCTAGGTCGATTTCTTCCGCGAGCTGCTGTACTTGCGGGTCGGTGTTGCTGTAGCCCTGCTGGTACAGCTTAACCAGGGCCAGCAGATCCTGGATATAGGCCTGAGCATGGGGAATGTTGCCGTGGATAAAGTTAATTGGGTTGTTGATTTCGTGGGCGACTCCGGCAACCAGCTGGCCTAGACTCGACATTTTCTCAGTCTGGATGAGCTGCGTCTGGGTCTGCTTGAGGTCTTGGAGCGTCTGCTGCAGCCGAATTGCTTGCTTCATAGCGGTTTCGGCGGTGATGCGGCTGCGTTCGTAGAGCTTGGCCTGCTGAATTGCGATCGCAGCCTGATCGGCCAGCTGCTGCAGCAGCTCTACTTCGGTCGCTTTCCAGTGGCGCGGGGCGCGGCACTCGTGGGCAATCAGCAGCCCCCACAGCTGGCTGCCGATGCGAATGGGCACCGCCAGATTAGACTTCACCTGCAGGCGCTGTAAAAACTCGATGTGGCAGGGGTGCAGGTCGGACCGGGCGACATCGTTTACTACGCTGATGCGGCCCTTGTCCCGATACTGCTCGGCATATTCCAGGGGAAAGCAGACATCGTCATAGGTGTCTCCTAGGGTCGGAGGCCAGCCCTCCAGCACGTCCTCCACAATGACGGTGCCCTGGTAGTTGCGGCCAAATTTGTAAATGACAACGCGGTCGGTTTTAAGCAGCGATCGCACCTGCCTGCCAATGGTCTGCAGCACCACCTGATAATCGAGGGTGCTGCGAATTTGGTTAGTTACCTGCCGCAGCAGGTGGGCCGACTCAAGGGACTGCTCAAGTTCAGCCGTACGCTCCTGCACCTGACGCTCCAGACTGCTGTTGAGAGTCTGCACCTGCTCGTACAGGTGATGGTGCTGAATAGCCATCGAAAACTGCTGCTGCAGTGCTCTGGCCGACTCCACTTCGGTTAACTGCCAGCTGCGCACTTGGCCCTGCTTCAGCTCTCGCCAGGCCGTAAACGATCGGCGGGGCTGCTGCTGCCGCTGCTCAGGGTTAAACTGCCCGGCCCACCAGGTCTCCGTAATAATCTCGCTGCGAAATACACTCAGATAGCCCAGCAGCTCCTGGTTGTAGCGCAGCGGCATGACCAACAGGCTGCGCAGCCGCTGCGTCTCAAAGGCAGCAGTCAGCGGCTGAAGGCTGGTTTCCTGAGTGAGGTCATCAATTGCCCAAATGCCGTCGTTCGACCCGCTAGGCTCGAACATTTTCTGCCAGCGGGGGTGATGCTCGATGGGATAAATCTGGCTCTCGGAGATCAGGACTGGCTGTGTGCCAACGGTGTAAACCTGGGCAAAGAGGTGGTGAGCCGTCTTGAGGTAAAGCCGCCCGCCTGCTCCCTGCAGCAGCGCCACCGTTTCCTCCAGCGCTGCGTTGAGCTGAATTTCGGGCAGGGTATGCAGCAGGTTAGTGATTTTGTTGAGAGCTGCTTCGCGTCGGGCCTGCTGCTGGGCCTGGGCCAATAGGGTCGCCTGGGCAATGGCCAAAGCCGCCTGGTCGGCAATCTGCTGCACCAACCGCAGCGCATCTACATCGAACTGATGGGGCTGGGCGTGGTGACAAATCAGCAGCCCCCACAGCTGGGGCTCCACCGCGTGCTGCTGCAGGTTGTAGTGCAGGATAGGCACCACTAGAGACGCCTGCACCCCCATGGCCGTCAGATATTCGACATGGCAGGAGTCCACAGTGCGGTAGTGGATGTCTTCTACTGCCAAAGGTTCGCCGCTGTCGGGGCACAGCAAGGGACTAAAGCCAATCTGCTGATGGTGAACGCTGACAATTGAGCGCTGCCGGGCCCGCAGGTACATTTCCCTAGCCCAGCGGGGAATGTCATCGGCTGGGAAATTGAGCCCTAGCAGCGGCGGCAAAGTGCCATTGCGGATGGTCTCAGCCACCACTTCACCACTGGCGTCGGCATGAAACTGGTACACCATTACCCGGTCAACCCCTAGGCATGACCGTACTTCTTCTACCGTGGTCTCCAAAACTTCCTTTAAATCCAGTGATTGCCGAATATGGTTGATTGCGCGCTGGAGAGAGACCTCCGGCTCAACACCTAAATTCGACTCACGCTGTTGAAACATAAATTTAGAATTGCTAAAAAAACTTGTCCCTTGGAAAACCAGTATTCATGAACCGAAATCAATTTAGCATCAAAACTAAAGCGATCTACGTGAAAGTTAAGCGAATATTAAAGC
>DATNQE010000013.1:0-2039 GCA_036702895.1 Trichocoleus sp.
CATAGTCTTCGACCTTTTCGGCCACTTCTAGCGTGTTTTGAATGGCCTCTTCAATGATGTCGTCGGCGAGGTGGTCGCGGAACAGCATCCGCATCTCGTCTGACGACTTGAGGTACTCGGTGCCGCTGTAGCGCAGGCGCTTGTCTTCGGTGATCAGCTTGCCGGTCTGGATGCAGAGCAGGGCGTCGTGGGCCTCGACGTCGTTGCAGGAGATGTAGTGGGAGTCGTTGGTGCAGATGATTTTGATGTCGAGTTCGCGAGCGATCTTAACGACCTCGATATTCACCACCCGGTCTTCGGGGGAGCCGTGGTCTTGAATCTCTAAGTAATAGTCGTCGCCGAAGAGGTCTTTGTACCACTGGGCGACTTTGCGGGCCACGTCGGGGCGATTTTGCAGAATGGCCTGGGGCACTTCGCCGCCGAGGCAGGCGCTGGTAATGATCAGCCCTTCGTGGTACTGCTCTAGCAGGTCTTTATTAATGCAGGGGCGCGAGAAGATGCCCTTGCCCTGCACGCCTTTGAGGTGGGAGATGGAGGTGAGCTTGACCAGGTTTTTGTAGCCCTGGGTGTTTTTGGCCAGCACCACCTGGTGGTAGCGGGGGCGGCGCTGCTGCTTCTCGATGTCGCCGTTGATGACGTACATCTCGTTGCCGATGATGGGCTTGACGCCTTTGCCTTTGCAGACCTTGATCAGTTCGATGGCCCCGTACATGACGCCGTGATCGGTGAGTGCGATCGCAGGCATCCCCAATTCAACGGCCCGGTCTACGAGATCGGGCAATTGGCTGGCTCCGTCGAGCAAGCTATAGTCGCTGTGAATGTGCAGGCCAACAAAGGACATGGGCTGAGCAAACCCCTCAGTACAAATCTACTGCTTCCTGCGGATGTGAGCCACGTTAATTTGACCCAGCTCAGGCCGCAAGCTGCACTTAAGGGTATATCAATCTCAGCTCTATATCTAGTTAAATTTTTCAGGAGTTAGCGGCTATACACTCCAGATGTGGAGATCTCAGATCCTTCGTTTACTCCACCAGGAAAGTTTTAGAGACCCCAGTTGCCCATCTACTAAATCCAACAAGCTTACCTGCGCTGCCCCAGACCGCTAAATCCAGTGTTTTGGGTAGGGGCGACCGGGAATCCAGCAGCCAAAAGCGGCGGTAAAGAGCACCAGCAGGACAGACCCGATCAGCACGGGGGCGACCACAAATTCGGGAGTCGCGCCGCTCATCACCCCGACAAGGGCCACCGCGCCCCCTGGGGGATGAACGGTGTGGGTCAACTGCATGACTTTGATCGTGGTGGCTACGGCCAGACCCATTACCCAGGGCTCTGTCCCAAACAGGCTAACCAAAGCAACGGCGACGATAGCGCCCATAACGTTGCCGCCGATCACGTTGCGGGGCTGGGCAAAGGGGCTATCGGGCACCCCAAAGAGCAGCACGGCGGTAGCACCAAAGGGGGCGGCAATTAATGGATACCCGGTGCCGGTGGCTAAATAGGCCAGCGTCGCAATGCCGACAAAGCTACACAGGTATGAGGTCAGGACGGTTTGCAGGCTGAACTGCGGCTGGCAGGGTGAGCGGCGGCCTAACCGCGCCAGGTGTTGGCTAACTGCGGCCAAGGGGCTGCGATGGTCAAAGACCGGCCTACAAGGGCCATCGCTTCGCTTAGCACGCCTCCCCAGTCGATACCCAAAATATCCCATACTGCCAGCTTGAACTCCCTATAGTGCAGCAGCCCTGTCCCGCTGAGTAGTCGCTAAGCGAGCTAGGTATATTTGCTTTGTCAGAATTCTGTCACATTTCGACAGTTTTGTTAATAAAAAGTATTTACCGATACAGAATTTTAGAAGCTCTTACGAAAGAGCCCGTCTGCCGTAGGGTCTGCAGGGTCTTTAGAACTTGGGGCAGAAATTCTTTGATTAGCAGGGGTTGCCGACCAATACCGAACGGTTTGCTTGCCCGCTAGCAAGGCATCAGTCAAAACGCACCTCAACAATGAGGGAGTTGCCCAGTTTTAAGGAATGTTGGCCCCTCTTT
>DATNQE010000015.1:0-2356 GCA_036702895.1 Trichocoleus sp.
AGATTAGCTTTTGTCAAAGCCGCTGCCACAATGTCGGGGGCTGGTTTTGAGTTCTCAGCATCATCTGAAGAGGTAAACTCCTTCACCAAGTCCTCGATGTCGGCCACCTTGAGCATCAGGTCAAGCTCCTTCTGCGAGGCGGAGGTCGCCACAATCAGGTGCAGTCCTTCCTGCTTTAGCTTCTCCACCATCTGCCGCGCTCCATTGGCAGCACTTATTTGAGGGCCGTACTTGTTGATCACAATCTCCTTGCGGTGCTCCGCAATCTGCTGGCCGACGCCCTCTTCGTCGTTGAGTTCACTCACCAGCTGGGGGATCACCTTATCCCCGCCCATGCCCATGAGCGGTCGCACCTGCGCATAGTCAATGTCATACCCGTGGGCGGCAAACGCCTCTACCCAGGACTGGGCATGGGCATCGTTGCTAAGCACCAAAGTGCCGTCAATATCTAGCAGTACGCCTTCTACAGCCATTGTTGTGCTCCTGTCAAAGATGGCCTCAGCCTGACACAACCAGCCATCTAGGGCTTCTCTCTTTAAGTCGCTAACAGCTCCTTCTAAAGAGGGGATTCATCTGTAATGGCATTTGTTCTCTTATGGCTCACTGCGCCCTGATAAGCCCTCCCAAAATCGTTCTGGCTTATGAACCCACCACCGCTCTCGACAAGAAATCGGGGCGAGACGGAATGAACTATCGCATTGTGCACATGGAGGACGGCAACCCCACCCAAGATTCTGGACTCAGTGTTGTAGCCTGACGGGCCTGACCGATTGGAGTTCTGTAGTTTCAAGCAGGATGAGGATGCACCCTTTGTTAACCCCCTGCCCAATCGGGTGTTGGTGGCGGCCAAAGCTAGGGCAATCTGACCCTAGGCAGTAAGAGGTTAGTCTCAAGGACTTGCTGCTGCAGCCCCTTCTCCACACCAGTTATGAAGCGGAAATTTGCGTTGACTTTCCTATTTATTGCCACTGTCATCCTCGTCCTCGCCGCCGTGGTTGGGTTCGTGCCCGCCCTAATGACGCCGATGATGTTCGATGCCCCCGGCTCACTGGAAAACCCTGCTACCGTGACGCTGGCCCTCAGCGTTGCCACTTTCCCCATCGTTTGCGTTTTGGCAGTCATTCTGAGCTGGCTGATGGCCCTGCTGCCGATGCTGGCGCAGTTTCCCCAGCACTACACCTGGGCCTGCCTACTGGCAGGGCTGCCGTTAATCAACGTGGTGATTGGCGGTTTAGCCGTCGTCTGGCTCGGCGTTTTCAACGGTGGTTCTTTCACCTAGCGCCAGGATGTCTTGCAGGGCAAGCGCTAGGATGTCTTGCAGGGCAGAAGCTAGGCGCTAATCAGCGGCGTAGCAGTCGCTTTGAAATCAGCCCGCATGAGTTCTCTAACGGCAATCTCAGGATCTTTCACGCGGAACTGAGCCCCTAGGCGCACGATCTGCCGCTTCTGGTTTGCCGTAATCACCGCGATCACCGGCACTCGGGCGTACATCGGGTCGTCGCCCTGGTTGTTGCGGATGACGTTGCGCAGTCGGTGCTGCTGCTCAATGTCCCCGGCCAGCTTAGGCTCTAGCTCCACCATCACCAGTCGCACCGACTCCACCGGCTCGGCATCATCCACGATGAACTGGGAGCGGTCGTCGCGCCGGTCCACCTTGCCCCACACCATCAGGCGAGCATCGGCGATGATGTGCTGACCGATGCGCTCAAAGGATTTAGGGAAGACGACACCCTCGGCCTGCCCAGTCAAGTCTTCAAGCTGGATGATGGCCATGCGATCGCCTTTTTTAGTCACCACCGGCTTAACGCTGGTGAGCATGACGATGGCGCTGATAGTCACGTTATCCGGCTGCTCATGCAGCTCACCCAGGCCAATCGGCGCCAGGATCTGAGCGGGCTTTTGCACCGCCTTGAGCGGGTGGTCAGAGATGTAGAAGCCCAGCAGCTCCTTCTCCTGGCGCAGCTTTTCCTGCGGGTCAAAGTCGGGCACCTGGGGCGCTTTGGGCGCAGTTTCGTAGCCAGCCAGAGGAGCAGGCTCATTGGCCGCGCCGCCCATCATCATGTCGAACAGGTTGCCCTGACCGATGGCGCGGTCTTTGGCGCGGCTCTGAGCCCAATCCAGCACCAGCTCCAGGTCCTGCATCAGCTGATTGCGGTTGGAGTTGAACGGATCGAGGGCGCCGCTGAGGATCAGTGCTTCCAGAGCGCGGCGGTTGACGGCGTGGAGGTCGATGCGATCGCACAGTTCCGCCAGAGACTTAAACGGCCCCTCCGCCTCTCGAGTTCGAATAATGCACTCAATGGCGCCCAAACCCACGTTGCGCACAGCAGAGAGCCCAAAGAGAATGCTGTTGCCC
>DATNQE010000156.1:0-6348 GCA_036702895.1 Trichocoleus sp.
AGCTTGGCATCTATGCAGGGCAGCTGCCTCAGCGAGCAGTCAACATCACGGGTAATCCTTTTGTGGTTGAAGGCTACTATCACATTCCCTTCAATGAGTTCCTGTCGATAACCCCTGCAATTATCTACGGGGATGCCAACAACGGCACAACCGACGAAACGACGATCTATGGTGCGGTTCGCACGACCTTCCGGTTCTAGTTTCGTGTTTTAGAGGTAAGGGTATTGCACCGGGCGCAGGAGATGCGTCCGGTGCAATACCGTTTGAAGCAGGCTGAAGTGCTTACCCTGCATTCGGTTTTGGTAACTGGTCCACCTGACTTAGGAGCTGCTGCCGCAGGGGTTCCAGCTGTCGATCGAGTTCGGGCAGGTAGACAGCGCTTGGAAACACGGTGTCGAAGAACTTCACCATCGGAATGTTTTCGACACGGGGGAAGTAGTCACTGGGTTGGGGGCCATCGATATGGCGGCTGATGATACCGAAACCTAACCGCTGGCTACGGGGCTGCCAGCTAGGAGCCGTGTCTTTAAGCCAGGCATCGAGGCTAGGGGACTGGTTGAGGCTAGTCTCGAGCTGATTTAGGACGTCTGCTGGTGGCAGAATTTCGTCTAGCTGGGGAAGGTCTTCGGGCTGGGCAACCCAGGCCTGCTCCAGCAGGCTGCGGCGCTGTTGGGGTACCAGCCAGGCTTGTAATGCTAGCTTCTCGGGTGAGGCGGGAGGCAGGCTCTCCAGATCTATGGGGCGATTTTGGGCCAGCGCTAAAATCGCCTGACTAGCAGCGCTGCTGCTAATTTGCCAGTCCTGCTCGGCTTGGGCTAAGTTGCCCTGCCACCAGTGAATGCCTCCTCGGACCTGGTGCAGATAGTTGCTGAGCTCTGAAGGCGCTTCAACCTGGACCAATAGCTCGCTGCTATAGGCCTCGACGCGGTTTAAAACCTGACTGTAAATTGGCCCAAACTGCGCCAGCTTCCACAAAGGACTGGTGGCCAGCACCGGATTGCGCAGAATCTCTAGAGCAAAGGCCTCGGCAGCGAGCTCGGGCTGATTGCTGAGCAGCAGGCTAAAGCCCAGCCCAAAAAAGACGCCCTGCTTAGCCGGTACCAGGCGGCTAGAGCGAGCAAACGATGCGATCGCAGCTTGGGGCTGATTGGCTCCGATCTGCAGCCAGCCCAAGTTGGAGTGGCCAAACTCCTGGTAGGGAGAAACGGCGTTAGCGGCATGGAACCAGTCGATTGCGCTCTCTCTGAGGGCAGCGCTCTGCTGAGGATCGGTGCTCTGGTAGCTTAAATCCCCCAGGTTCCAGGCCAATTGGGAAGCGTAGTACGGTTCCCAGGGTGCCAGAGCGTGAGCCTGAGTCAAGTTCTGCACAAAAATGCCGATATTGCCTTTTTGAAGCGCTGCAAAGCCATCGCTCGAAAGACCCCAGGCGCGGTGAATTGGCACCAGCCAGATCGTCACAGCCAGCGTCAGCCCCAGCCCCAGCCCGGCCAAAGTGCGGTTAAGACGAGTGGGACGCTGCTCGGGGGCCAAGGGTTGGGGATGCCAGGTGCGGGCCAGCACGGCCAGATAAACCAGCACCACGCCGCTAATGCAGAGGTTGTCGAGCTGGTAGTCCGTCAAACTGAGGATGCTGTAGGCAAACAGGCCGCCTAGCAGGGCCCAGACCAAAGCTTCGGGCATTTCGGCAGGCGTGCCTGAAGTCTCTATAGATCGGGGCTGCCGCAGCCACCGCCAGGTCAACAGCGCCAGCGCTACGACCAGCAGCAGCGGTATCCCAATGCCCCAAATACCCAACTCGCCCCAAAGTTGGGCTGGAGTACTGTGGAGTTGATACTGTAGCTCAGCGTCGCGACCTGCCCAATGGGGCCGATACTGCTGATAAACCAGCGGCACGCTGCCGAGGCCTAGTCCACTCCACGGGCGTGCGGCTCCCATATTCCAGCCAACAGCATTGGTAATGACGCGGTAAGACAGCTCGCCGCCCCCCACTTGGCCCTGCAGCAGTGCTCGCGTGACAGCGTTGAGGCGATCGTTAGTTGCGATCGCAACCAAAAGCCCTCCTAGCCCAAGGCCGCCCAGCACCAGCAGTGGGCGGCGCGGTAGGGCGCCCCGCAGCAAGGCCACTGCAAACCCCACTAGCGCCATAGCAATTAACGCTAACCAGCCCCCCCGTGAACTTGTGGTGTAGAGATCGACCAGCCCTAAAACGCCTCCGGCCAGCCAGACCCACCGCTGCCATCCCTTACTGACCCAAGCCAGAGCAGCCAGCAGCGGCAGCACCAGCACCAGATAACCAGCGACATAGTTTTGGTGGCCAATGGGCTGCCAGTTGCGTAAGCTGGTGAACTGAAAGCTAAAGCGGGCATCGACCCCATACTGCTGCAGGACATTGAGCCGGGCCAGTTCGGGCAAATAGATCTGGGCGATCCACAGCCCCAGGCTCAGCCCTATAAATGCCAGCGCCAGCCCTCCCTGAAACTGGAGAAGATGCCGCTGCCGCCGAGTCGAGGTGAGCCAACCGTTGAGCGCATAAAGCGCTGCTAGGCCACCAACCGCCATCCAGCTGTACCAGCGGGCCTGCTGGGGAAACTCCGCGGCAGCGGTAGAGACAATGAGCCCCAGGGCAACCAGCGCTACGATCCAGTCCAAACGATTACCTAGGGCGATCTGGCGGAGCGGCTTAAGGGCGACTTGCCAGAGCAGCCAGAGAATCGGCAGCATCAGGCCGACCTGCCAGAGGAAGACCCAGGGCCAGGCAACCATGAAGGTGCTGCTGCCAGGTAACAGCGTGAACAGGCTGTAAAAGCCTGCTATTAGGAGGCCTAGCAGCGTTCCATCAATGGATCTGAGGGCAGAGGAGCTGGGTTTGTCGGGAGAAGCTGCCTGGTGCATGACCATGGGTGTCAGGAGGGTAAATGTTAGAGGGCGTTGGCCAGTCGGAAGCCGCTGTGGGTGGGGTGTGGTAGCTGCAGCCGCTCGGTGCGCAGCTGCTCAATATGGTGATCAAGCGCTGGGAATTCGCGGGGCCAGGTCGGAAAGAGCCCCAGCTCTTCGACAAAAGTGTATGTTTCCAAATCGGCTGGACGCAGCATTTGCATGAGCTGATTGGCTGCGTTGTTGCGGTAGGCAAAGGCCAGTGCTCCCCGATAGCGGGGCGGTTCTGGTTCGACTAAAGACGTTAGCCAAAGCCGCAGGTCTTTTTCCTGTTCAATCTTCTCGGCAATCAAGCTGGTGACCGCCGGGTCATATCCTTGCTGCTGTTGGTAAAGGCTGAGGTACTGCTCTGGCTGTAGCCAGGCTGCCAGCAGCGCCAGACCCGGATCTGGGTCTCCGGCTGCGATCGCAGCCGTCACCTCCTTTAACGCCTGCCCCCGCTCCGCTGGGGCGGCTATTAAGGCCCGGAGCAGAGGCCGCAGCAGGCTTTGATCAACATCGTTGAGGGGTTCATTCGTCCACCACCGCAGCCCTACCCAGCGCTCGTAAACGCTTCGATACTGCGGGCTTTGAGTCGGCAGCTGGGCCAGTAGCGCAGCGTATTCATCTAAAGTAGAGCGCACTACGGCTAGGTAAAGCGGCTGCAGCGTTGGGGTCGACCACAGAGAGTAGGTCAAGAAGGAGGGGTGCACTAGTGCTTCTAGCGTAAACGCCGCAACGGCCTGGTCAAACTTGCTCTGAGCGGCATAAATCTCGCCCAGCAGGCAGTAGGTGAAATTTTGATTGCGGGGCAGCAGCTGAGCAGCTCGTTGAGCAAAGCGCTCGGCCTCGGGCCACTCCTCAGCCTCGTAGTACAAAACAGCCAAATTTTGGTTGAACCAGACATCGTTGGGAGCCGCCCGCAGCGCCCGCAGGCTGTAGTCGAACAGGCTCTCCTGGACGCTCTGCTGCAGACTGGAGGGGCCTAACACCGCATCCACTTCCAACAGCTTCTCCCCTGCTAGAGCACTAAAGGTCGGGTCCCAGGGTGCTAAGCGGCTTGCCTTAAACCAGCGGCTTTCGGCCTCCGTGAGCTGACCTTGAGCTTCTGCCTGCAGGCCGCTCTGCCCAAAGGCCAAAGACAGATCAAAGGGCAGCCAGGTGTGAATCATCAGGCCCAATGCTGCCAGCACCCCGAGACTTACGACGCGACGCCCCCGTTGGGGCAGCGACGCCGACGGTGATGCCAGAGTCTGGTTTAGAGCGAGCAGCAGCAGCAGCGTGAGACAGAGGGTGCTGGAGATAGCAATGTTTTCCAGCTGGTAGTCGGTGAGGCTGGCAATACCGTAAGCCAAAAGGCTGCCACCACTGCCGTAGAGCAAAGCTCGATCATGCCTGGCTGCTGTAGGCAGCTGTCGGTAGAGTCGCCACCAGAGCCGTCCTAGCAGAACCCACCAAGACAGGTAAAGGCTCAGCCCTACGAGCCCCAGTTCCCCCGCTATCTGCATAGGGGTGTTGTGGAGCTGCTGAATGTGGTCGAGGCCTTCACCGGCCTCAATGGGCCGATACAGGTTAGAAACGCGGCCCATGTTGCCCGGCCCCACCCCCAGTAAGGGCCGCTCTTGCAGAATGTGGGTCCCCAGCTGCAGCATGAAGGCCCGATCCAGGGTGGGGCTATCGGCAATGGCGATGCCCCCTGTCAACCCAGCCGTGCCCGATTGGCCCAGCCGTACCCCCTCGAACCAGGTGCGCACGCGGGGATTGGTTAGCAGACCGGCCAGCAGCACGAGCAGTAAACAGCCGCCAATAGCCAACCGCTGCCAGCGAGTGCGCCCCTGAGCTGTAACTGTTGCCCACAGAACTGTGACAAGAACCCAGGCGAGGCAGCCCAGGGCAGCCCCCCGTGATCCGCTGATGTAGAGTGCCGCTGCCACCAGCACGGCTAGCCCCAGGCCTATCCAATAGCGCCAGCCTTTTTGCACGAGTGCCCAAGCCCCTACTAGCGGCAGCACCAGGGCAAAATAGCCCCCAACAAAGTTGTGATGGCCAAAGGGCGCGGGGTTGCGCAGACTGGCGTAGAAATCGCCAGCTTGCCACATCGCCGGGTCGGGCCGCCACAGACCTAGGCTGATGGCTGCACTGACTCCAGACAGGACGACCAGTACACTCCAAACCCCGTGGTACCAGGGGAGCTGTCCCGGAATGCTGTCGGAGTCGTCAGATTCTATGGCGGGGGGTTGTAACCACTGACGACCTAGATACAGCAGAAGCCCGTAGCCCAGCATCAGCACACTATTCCATAGGGCAACGGCAGGGAAAGAGGAGCGCAGTCCCGACAGTGCCACTGCAACTAGGGTCAACGCCAGCAGCCAGTCGAAGCCCTGGCCTAAGCGGTAAAAGGGCTGATTAAATTGCCGTAGCCTGCCTATCAGCAGCAGCCCTGCCGCCACGAACCCGGCTTGCCAAAGTACAATCCAGGGCCAGGCCACCATGCGGTAGTAGCTATCGGGCAGCCAGGTAAACAGCGCCACCGTACCCACTAGCAGCCCGCCCAGTCCGACTTGAACTGGGACCTGAACAGACGGCAGCGAAAACCTGGAGGTAAATTGGGTCATGGGGTTTGAAGCCTTGCTGAGCGGCCGATATTAGTATGCGCCCTTGCCCAAAAATACGATGCGGCAGGTTTCCATTAAGATTTCGAGATCGAGGTTAAGCGACCAGTGGTCGATGTAGTGCAGATCGAGCCGAGCGGCGTCGTCGAAGCTGTCAATATCGGAGCGGCCCGAGATTTGCCAGAGCCCAGTGATGCCCGGCAGCACCTGGTGGCGAATGTGGTGCCAGGTGTTGAACTGCGCTACGTCTCGCAGGGGCAGAGGACGAGGTCCTACCAGGCTCATCTGGCCCACCACCACGTTAAACAACTGGGGCAGTTCGTCTAGGCTGGTGCGCCGCAGTAAATGGCCTACCCGTGTAACGCGGGGGTCGTGCTTGATTTTGAAGAGGATGCCATCCTCGGTTTGGTTGTGCTGCTCTAGCTCTGCCTGCCGCTGGGCCGCATCGGTGCTCATGGTGCGGAATTTCCAAACCTGAAACACCTTGCCGTGCAGACCAATGCGCTCCTGGCGGAAGAAGACGGGGCCAGCAGAATCGAGGCGAATTGCGATCGCAATCGCCAGAAACACGGGCGACAGCAGCAGCACCCCCGCAACGGCTCCTACAAAGTCCATACAGCGCTTGCAGCGGTAGTCCCACCCGCCTACAAGCGGCGCATCCAATCGCAGCGTGGGAATACCCGCCACGACTTCAGGCACACCCCGGCGGTAGAGCATTTCCCGGCTAGAAGGAATGAGCTGCATAGTAATTCCGGCGCGCCGCAGCTTCCAGTAAAGAGCAGAGGCCAGGTCGGCGGCGGGAATTTCTTCTACCAACACGAGC
>DATNQE010000039.1:0-2479 GCA_036702895.1 Trichocoleus sp.
AGTGAACGCCAAATGTAGTCATCTTCGTCAAAAGTGGTCAGCATCAGCACGCGTATCCAGGGAAAGCGCTGCAGAATTTCCTGGGTGGCCTGCACGCCGTCACAGATAGGCATCCGCACATCCATCAAAATGACGTCTGGCTGCAGCTGCGTCGCTAGTGCAATCGCCTCTTGGCCGTGGTTTGCCTGGCCCACTACCTCCAGGCCGCTCTCTAGCGCCAGCAGTGATGCCAAGCCCTGCCGAAACAGCGGTTGATCATCGACCAGCAGCAGACGAATCATTGCGGCACCGTGATGCAAATTTGAGTGCCCTGACCGGGGGCGCTCTTAAGGTCAAAGTGGCCGCCGATTAGCAGCGTGCGCTCCTGCATTCCTCGCAGTCCAAACCCTGCCGTTGGGGCACTGGGGTCAAAGCCCTGGCCGTTGTCCGAGAGCATCAGCACGACTGTATCTGAAGTCGCCCAACCCTTGAGGGTGGCGCTCCGGGCTTGAGCGTGTTTTTGAATGTTGGTCAGCCCCTCCAGCAGAATGTGGTAAAGCTGGTAGCTCGTTTTTGGCGGTAAAGGCGGCAGGTCAACCGCTACGCAGACTCGAAAATCGGGCTGCCGGCTCATCTGGTGCGCCAGAGCCTCCAGGGCTTGAGCCAGGTCAAAGTCAGAGGCCTGGATATTTTGTAGGGTCTGGCGCACGGTTCGCAGGCAGTCACTGGTCAAAGTGCGGGCAGCCTCCAGGGCTTCGAAGGATCGCTGAGGATTTTGCTGGTGCAGGCGGTGGGCCAGCTGGAGCTGCACCCCTAATGTTGTGAGGGAGTGGCCCAACGTATCGTGGATATCGCGGGCAATGCGGGTGCGCTCTAGGGCCGCAGCCAGCTTTTCGACCTGCTGGGTGAGGGCCTCTGCCCGCTGCCGACTGGTGCGCTCGGCAATGGCCAGGCAGCCAATCATCACAGCGAAGGTGCTCGCGCCCAGAAAGAAGCTGATGTGGTCCAGCAGGATGCGGCGGGGGGCAAAGTAGGTGTAGAGCCCTTGGATTGCGATCGCATCTAGCGTCCGCTCAATTCGCATTGGCAGGCTCCACCAAACCCCAGCTGCATAGGCTAAGCCCAGCAAACCAACCGCCAGCAGCACTTCGCGGCGGCGGACCAAAAAGCAGCTCTTGGCGATTGACCAGTACATCACCAGGTCAAACCGAAAGCCGACCACTGCCGCCACTGCAAAAACAGAGAAATTCAGCGCCACATACCCCCGCCGTCGCCACAGAGGGCCGCCTAGGGGCACGATTTGGCTCAGCAGCGCAAAGACAAGGTGAAAGCCCAAAATTTGCAGCCCCAGGACTTGAGTTCCGCCGGTCATCGCCCCGGTTAGCAGGCTGCAGACAATAATGGAGCCCTCCACGTATCGCAGCACGCGCTGATCGACCGAGCTAGGCTGATGAAACGGCTGCATGACTTCTCCAAACCGCCAAGGGCATCATCCCTGATTTTTAGGCCCCTGTCCCATGACCTTAGTCATGCTTTGCCGTGACCTTTGCTCGAAGACCGGCGCCGGGTGCGATCGCTAAGCTCGTCTCCAGTGTTTAGGAGATTCGCATGGCTCAATCCCAAAAACGTCTAAATTACGCCCAGCAAGTTCTATCAGGGCTGGCTTTTGTCGGTCTAGATCTCATTTCCCAGCAGGTGGTTGCGATCGCGGCGCCCAACCCCATCTTCACCCCCATCCTGCCAGAGATCCGAGAGCAGCTGCCCCCAGGGGTCACTCTGCGCCTGCCGGAAATGCTGCCCGCCTCCCCCTTCGAGCTCTACCCCTATGTCAAAGCAGAGGCGGATAGTCTCACCATTTATCTCGCCACTAGCCCCGACTGCGAAAGTGCCCCTAACCCCGCTAGCTGCACCTTAGGAGGGCTGGGGATTATTGGTCCGGTGGACTCTGACGACTGGCTCAACGGCGCCGACTCCATCATTCCCATCTACCTAGAAGCGGGCATACCGGCTTACCAGGTGACTCGCGGCGAGGGACGCAGCCTAAACCGCCTGATCTATTGGGAGGAGAACGGCTATCGCTACGGAGTCGGGGCGCTTGGCGCCCTGGTGACAGACGAAGAGCTCCTAGCCGTTGCCAACTCAATGGCAACCCAACCCGCCTTAACGCCATAAAGCCCAGTTAGCTGCCCCGGCAGGATGAGTACTGGCTGGTACTTATCCTGCTGAAAAGGCTTATATAACTTGTGTCGAGTTAGGTAGGACGTTTGAGGGAATGAAGGTGTGGGGGCTGCGCCCCCAGCCAGGGGTTTCACCCCTGCACCCCGTGTCCTAATCAATCCGTCTACTGCTATACCTCGCAAGTTAGCTAAGTCAACTTTCTAGGCTGCTACTACATCGTCTGAACCCGTCTTCAAACCGCTAGCAGGCGTGGCTCCTCGGTACGCCTTAGCAATAGGGTGCTCTTGGCAACCTGTAAAGTTCACTGCAACTTTACAGAAGG
>DATNQE010000055.1:0-3089 GCA_036702895.1 Trichocoleus sp.
TCGGTGCAGGTCGAAACAACCGAGTTGGTGATTGAGGGCGACCCAGAGCGCCTACTGCAGGCCATCTTGAACGTCCTCGATAACGCCATCAAACACTCCCCGGCCCACTCCCAGATTTTGATCACCCTGCGCAAAGACCGCAGGCACGCAGAAATCACCATCCAGGACCAGGGCAAGGGTATTCAAGAGCACGATTTACCCCGTATCTTCGAGCAGTTCTACACAACCGATCCCTCCCGCAAAGGAACTGGAGTCGGATTAGGCCTTGCGATCGCAAAACGCATTGTCGAGGCCCACGGAGGCAGCATTATAGCCAGCAGCAGCGTCGGCCAGGGAGCACTATTTACCCTTTGCCTGCCTCTACAAAGTGAACCTCATTCGTTCGGCCCCCAGTAGATAACCGGGGGCGCTTTTTCGCAGGTCTAAATGTGCTGCACTACAAAGCTAGGATCAAATCTCACCTTGGGAGTGTCGGCGTACTTGTCGTCCTCAGCGCGATAGCCTGCTGGACAAGCAACGACCGTTGTATAACCCTGTTCAGCAAGTCCTAGCACCTCGTCATATTTAGCCGGATTGATGCCCTCCATAGGACAGGTATCGATGCCTAGCAGCGCAGCGCTGGACATGAAAAAGCCCAGTGCGATGTAGACCTGCCGGGCCGACCAGGCATTGAGATCCAGGGGATAGGGCGGCTGAGCCATAAACCCCTTGATGACATCGCCAAATTTTTGCAGGCTGTCTATATCGACCTGCCGCACTTCAGCGGTGCGCTCGATGTAGCGGTCTACATAGGCAGCATCCACATCTTTTTTGATCGCCAGCACTACCAGGTGTGAGGCATCAACGACTTGGGTTTGGCCCCAGGAGTGCTCTACCAACTGTTTGCGAACGTCTGGGTTCTTGACAACGAAAAATTTCCAGGGCTGTACGCCAAACGAGGAGGGCGACAGCACTAGGCTCTGCTCTAAAGCCTGCCAAAGCTCGTCAGGAATTTTGCGGGTAGGGTCAAACTTTTTAGTTGCGTAGCGCCATTGAAATTGGGCAATAAGCTGATCGGGAGCCAGAAGTGCTTGAGTCATGGTGTTGCCATTAAGGGACGCTGAAGCTGGGTAGGGGTCACTTGAGCGGGTTTTGCGCGTAGAGCAGCCAAGCACTCATAAAGACACCCTTCATGCCCAGACTATCAGTTTTGGATAAGGTTAAAGAATTATTAAAGTTTTGCCTCGCTTAGGGTTTAGATGACCATCCCCCTACAGCAGGCCTGTCTGTAACGTATACGAAGGTTTGCCAAAGGTTGATCAAGCTGCCTCTACCCTATCAAGAAGGCTCTCAGATCTTTTGTCTGCCTGCTTACATGAGTGGATTTTGGGCCCCAGATTTGCATTAGAACTACGTTTGTCTAGAACAGCGTTTATTTTGAGGAGAGGTATTTGGGCAAAGCTTTGGAAAAACTGTTGGAAAAACCGTTGGCGAGAAAACCTTTAGGAACCGCACTGCTCTGGGGCATCGGGCTCATCCTAGTGGGGCTGACCCTAGTGTGGCAGCCTGCAGCTGTCTTGGCTGAGCCTGTCGGCGCCCCTGCCACCTCAGCAGCGCAGCTATTCGAGCTGCACTGTGCGGGCTGTCATCCCGGCGGAGGCAACATTGTGCGCCGGGGCAAAACGCTTAAGCAGAAAGCACTAGCACGCAACAAGGTGGATACGGAAGATGCGATCGCATCTCTTATCTACAACGGCAAAGGCATTATGTCTGCCTTTGGCAATCGACTTAGCGAGGCTGAGATCGAGTCTCTGGCTCACTACGTGCTGGAACAGGCAGCCGCGGACTGGAAGTAGGTACCGTGCCTAAACCAACCGTGTAGGCTAGTGTCGACCTTGCGTTCTCAGCTGCAGCACTCAGCTGCATCACTCAAGCAGGTTACTCAGCCGTATCGCAGCGGGTGAGCAGCCAATTCTTTTGTGTAAAGTTGTGTAAAAACTTTTTGACTAATAGCGACCTCAAAAAACGGCACGGGCATTCTGTAGCCATCGTTTAAGCGATTGTTGCGCCAGGTTAAGGGCTATGAACGCTGTGTTACGTGAAATGGTGAAGCAGGCAGACGGGCGCTATCTCAACGACGAGGAGCTTCAGCCCTTTGAGGAATACACCAGCTCTTTCGTGCTGCGCTTTAACACCTACAATCTGCTGCAAGAGCACAGTCAGCAGCTAATCCTGCAAACCCTGCGACGGCTGATTCAAACCCACCGGAAAACCGTTCAGGAAAACGGGGATAAGTGTCAGCGCGACATGGCCTACACGCTGGGGTGCGTTGCCAAGGCGATTTTGTTCAACGATACTCCTGGCTATATTGAGGGTTACGTTCTGTGGATGCAGAACATTACCCGCGCGCTGCACAAGCAGGACTCTGCTGTAGAGGCTTACCGCTTACTTCAGACGGAGATTGAAGCAACTTTGCCGGCAGATAGTGCTCGCCTAGTTAACAAGCACCTCGATTCTCTGGTGGTTGCATTTGCTACTGACCGTTGAGGTGGGCGCTGGGTAGGGATGCGTGAAAGGGGATTCTCTAAATTACTCCCTGAGCTATTCGTCTTCTCTCGCTTATAGCCTGAGCCGAGCTGGGATTTTGTCCATTGAGGGTTGGCAATCTTCAGCAGGCTTTGGAGCTGGTGCTAAGGCTTTGAGTTCGTCCAAAGGGAATCTCGCTGCTGTAGAGTTGCTGTGCTCTCTTGGTTGCTTAGATTGTTGCTTGGGTGGCAGCCCCCCAAACCCCCCGGGATGGAGGGCGGGCGCGCCCTCCAAACCTCCTCCGCTAGAAATCCCCCGGCATCGGCACTGCTGCGCTGGTTCATTGAGTCTCTGTAGAGGTGTGCAGGTTTTTCTGTTTTCGGGAGGCCACTTGTCTATTGAGCTTGTCTCACCTGCCGAATATCCGGATCACCGAACTGCCTAGCGCTTCTCACTGTTGCACCCTTGCGAGGGGGTTGGGGGGAGATTGTTTCCCTAAAGGTCGGGGTCGGAAGGGGAAGGCCCCGGAAAAAGGCTCAATGCGAAGCCAAAACCACTCCTCTAGAGAGCCTTTCACTGACGTT